>NZ_JAHKRK010000425.1 GCF_019396355.1 Pseudonocardia nigra | reverse complement strand
AGGCGTCGATGACGTCGATCGCCGACTACGCCCTGCTCGGGGATTGCCAGGGTGCTGCCCTGGTGTCACCGCATGGTTCCATCGACTGGTGGTGTCCGGTCCGGTTCGATGCGCCGAGCGTGTTCACCCGGGTGCTCGATCCGAACGCCGGCCATTGGTCGATCCATCCGGCCGGCGAGTGGAGCGTGGTCCGCCGCTACGTCGAGGGCACGATGGTGGTGGAGACCGAGTTCGACACCGGCAGTGGGCTGCTGCGCCTGACCGACGCCCTCCTGTTGGGGCCGGGCGAGCGGGGCCACGGCATCGGATACGGCTCACCGCACGCGCTGGTGCGCCACGTGGAGGTGGTGCGCGGCGAGGTCGAGGTCGACGTCGAGCTCGCCGCGCGCCTGGAGTACGGGCTGGTCACTCCGCAACTCACTCCCGCCCCGCTCGGCATCGACATCGGCGGTGGGGCCGACCGGCTGATGCTGACCGGCGACCGGCCGCTGCAGATCGACGCCGGGCGGGCCACGGCGCGGTTGCGCCTCCGCGAAGGCGAGACCGCGGTGTTCGAGTTGCAGCACCGCCGTGCCGTCGACCCGGTGCCCGCGCCGCCCGATGGGCGGGCCGCGCTGCGCGACACCGTGGCGGCGTGGCAGTCGTGGACCCGGCTGCACCAGGGCTATCAGGGCCCCTACCGCGAGCAGGTGATGCTCAGCGGGAGGGTGCTGCAGGCGCTGACGTACCGGCCCACCGGCGCGGTCGTCGCCGCGGCGACCACCTCCCTCCCGGAAACGATCGGCGGGCAGGCGAACTGGGACTATCGGTTCGGCTGGCTGCGCGATGGCAGCTTCACCCTCAAGGCGCTGTGGGTGGCGGCCTGCCCCGACGAGGGGCAGCGGTTCTTCGACTGGATCGCCGCCTCCACCGGCCCGATCGGCGACGGGCATGTGCCGGTCATGTTCGGCGCCGCCGGCGAGCACGACCTGACCGAGCACCAGCTCGATCACCTAACCGGCTACGCCGACAGCCGGCCGGTGCGGGTCGGGAACAACGCCTGGACCCAGAAGCAGCTCGACGTGCTCGGGGAGGTCCTCGAGTGCGCATGGGTGCTGTGCGATCAGCTCGGCGAGCTGACCCCGGCGATCGCCGCGTTCCTGCGCTCCCTCGCCGACCGCGCCGCCGCCACCTGGCGCGAGCCCGACGCCGGCATCTGGGAGGGCCGCGAAGGCGAGCGCGACTACCTGACCTCGAAGGTCATGTGCTGGGTGGCGCTCGACCGGGCGGTCAACCTCACCGACCGCCTCGGCGCCGAGGCGGACGTGGCGCGGTGGGAGGCCGAGCGGGAGCAGATCCGGGCGGCGATCCTGGACCACGGCTGGAACGAATCGGTCAAGGCGTTCACGGGGGCATTCGGCTCCGACCACCTCGACGCCGGAGTGCTACTGCTGCCGATCGTGGGGTTCCTGCCCGGCGACGACGAGCGGGTCGTGGCCACCCTGGACGCGATCGAGCGGGAACTGTCCACCGACGCCCTGGTACAGCGCTGGACCGGCTCCGGGGACGAGGGCGCGTTCATCATCTGCTCGTACTGGCTGGCCGCCGCCCGCGCGCTGGCCGGGCAGGTCGACCGCGCGAAGCAGATCTTCGAGACGGTCACCGGCTACGCCAACGACGTCGGGCTGCTGTCAGAGGAGATCGACCTGCGCGACCGCACCCTGATCGGCAACTTCCCGCAGGCACTGTCGCACATCGGCCTGGTCAACGCCGCCTGGGCCATCGCCCAAGCCGAGAACCCCCACGAGCAGGACTAGAGACCGTAGGACCACCACAGACCGCAGGACCACCAGCGCACAGAACGCCACGAGTAGCACGAGGAAGGGGAA
>NZ_JAHKRK010000424.1 GCF_019396355.1 Pseudonocardia nigra | reverse complement strand
GGTAAACATTCAGCCCTTGCGCGAGGTTGGATGTGCGGTTCCTGCAGCGTCGGGTCGGCTGATCTTGGGGCGGTATGGTTGCGGGCATGGCCATCAGGGACGCTCGGGCGGTGATCGCCGCGCTGGCTGATCCGGAGACGTTGTTGGTGTTCGGTGTGATCGCTGGGAGGACGTCGAAGCTGCAGATGAGTACGTCGGACGGGACGCGGTCGACGCCGTATGTGACGCCGTACGGTCTGATGCGTGAGACCTCGCTGTCGCGGGATGTGGTCGAGGCGGCGGCCGGGCGGCTGGAGCGGGCTGGTCTGCTGGAGGTCCTGGTCGACGACGAACGAGGGGATGAGAGTTGGCGGGTCAGCGAGGCCGCTCTGGCCGCCGCGTCGACCGGATCGGATGGTGTCGGGGCGCGGCCGCGCCGTGGATGAAGCCGGGGCGGGCCATCTGCCAGGCGAGGTTGTCGATCTCGGCGTGTCGATCGCTGGGAGCGCCCCCGCTGTAGTGTGATCTTGGCGTGCCGGCGCCGGAGGACCTGTCGCGCGAGGAGCTGATCGGGCTCGTCGCGGAGCGGGATGCGCGGATCGCGGCCCAGGACACGCAGATCACGACGCTGTCGGCGCAGGTCTCGGATCTGGTGGAGGCCAACGAGCGGCTCGTGGCGAAGCTGGCCAGGCTGGAGCACCTGCTCTCGCGTAACTCCGGCAACTCGTCGATGCCGCCGTCCAAGGACGACGATCCGGGTAGGACGCCGCCGGAGATGCCGAAGCGGCGGGCTGGTGGGACGAAGCGGCGCCGGGGTAAGCAGCCAGGGGCGCCGGGGGCGAACCTGGCCTGGGTCGACAACCCGACCAAGCGGGTCGACCGGTTCCCGCAGGGGCACTGCGCGTGTGGCCACGAGCTGGCCGGGGCCACCGACCTCGATGTTGTGGATCGCTATCAGCAGCATGAGATCCCCGAGCTGTCGGTGACGGTGACGCAGTACGACCAGCATCAGGTGCGCTGCGGCTGCGGCGAGATCACACCGCGGCGCGTCCCGAGGGTGCCCGCCCCGGGCCGGTGGGGTACGGCCCCAACCTGCAGGCCTTCGCCGTCTACCTGATGGTGGTGCACTTCGTGCCCGCCCAGCGGTGCGTCGAGCTGCTGGAGTCGCTGACCGGCGCCGCACCCAGCGTCGGGTTCGTGCACGGCATGCTCGACCGTGCCGCGACGCTGCTGGCCGAGGTGGACAAGCGGATCCGCGCCCTGATCACCATGGCCTACGCGGTATGCGCCGATGAGACCCCGCTGCGGGTCGGGGCGAAGACGCCGAAACCGGGACGGCGCAAGGCCGAGAAGTACCTGCTGGTCGCCTGCACCGAGCTCTACACCCATTACCTGCTCGGCGACCGGGACCTCGCGACGTTCAAGGCGTTCGTGCTCGCCGACCTGACCGAGTCGGTGGTCGTGCACGACCGCTACCACCTCTACGACTCCACCGCGATCGGCGAGCTGACCCACCAGCTGTGCTGCCAACATCTCCTGCGTGATCTCGCTGGCGCCGCCGAGACCTACCCAGACGCGCTCTGGCCCACCCAGATCGCCGACGCGCTGCGGAGCCTGATCCACCAGGCCAACCTCGCCCGCGACGCCGGACACGACACCATCGCCGACACCGTCCGCGACAAGCTGATCAAGACGTTCACCAACGGGGTGAAGGTCGGGCTGTCCGACACCACCAGCCACGGCGACCGCCCCGGCGAACGCAAGGCCCACCTGCTGCTCAAGGTCCTACGCGACCGCGAGGACGACGTGCTGCGGTTCGCCCACGACCTACGCGTGCCGGCCACCTCCAACCAGGCCGAACGCGACCTGCGCCCGGCCAAGATCCAACAGAAGATCTCC
>NZ_JAHKRK010000423.1 GCF_019396355.1 Pseudonocardia nigra | reverse complement strand
GCGGTGTTGCGCAGGATGGTCATCAACCAGGCCCGGGGGTGGGCCCCGTCGAACCGATGGACGGCCCGGTAGGCGCGAATCAGGGTGTCCTGGACGAGGTCCTCCGCGTCGGCGAGCTGTCCTGTCATCCCTGAAGGAGCGGGGCCGGTCAACCCACTTGTTCGCGCAGTTGATCTTCTTTTCGTTGGTTCTCCGCCTGTTGTTGGGCGCGTCGAGGTAGGCGGCGGTGTCCAGGAGCGCCCGGAGGGCGCCCGCGCAGCGGCCGTAGGTCCTTGACGCCGACGCCGGTCGGCGCACGATCTTCGAGGCGGAGGAGAGTGGATGTTCGCGGCTCCGGGGGGCTCGAGCCGGGGGTGTGTCGAGTGCTGCTCCAGGGCCGGGTTCCCGGCTGGTGGACAGGCCCGTGAAAGGGGCTGTCGGTCATCCCTTCGCCGCGCTGGTGGCCGGCATGGTGCGCTGCGACAGGTTCGCGGTGGGCGAGATCAATCAGTCGGGGCGATCGCGCTGAGCCGGCCGGCTGTCGGCTCGTGGATCATGACACGCACGGTCTGCGCCCGCCGCGAGGTCCGGCCGCCGCTCACGCCGCTCACGCCGCTCGGGCGGGCAGGCAGCGGATGTGGTGATCACGCAGCCCGTAGAACACCAGCACGGTCAGCTCCCGGGCCGCGGCGACGGCGCCGATGTTGCGGCTGCCGCGCCGCGCGCCGACCCGGTCGCGGATCTGCCCGAGCCGGGTATGGGCGGGCACGCGTTGCACCGCCTCGATCGCGGCCCAGCGCACCAGGCGGGAGCCCTGCTTGGTGATCCGGCCGCGATGCACGGTGGTGTCGGACTCGTGATGTTTCGGGGTCAGCCCGGCCCAGCAGGCCAGCTGCTGGGGGCGGTGGAAGCGGGTGATGTCACCGATCTCGGCGACGAACACCGCCGCGAGCAGCGGACCGACCCCGGGAATGGCCTGGATCGCCCGATAGCCCGGGTCGCCGCGCAGTCGCCCGGCGACCAGATTGGCGAAGGTGTCGATCTCGAAGTCCAGCGCGTTGATCACCCGCAGCAGCGAGTCGACCCGGGAACGCGACTCGACCGCCAGCCGGGACGCGGCGAGCAACTGCTGCCCGCCCACGCCGAACAGATCACTCATCGGCACCTGCACCCCGGCGCCGGCGAGCACGGCGTGGACCTGGCATTTCAGGTTCGAGCGCAGCCCGACCAGCTTCGCGCGGTGCCGCACCCAGCCACGCAGCTCCCGCGTCGCCGGCGGGGCGATCCAGGCCTCCGGTAGCCGCCCCATCCGCAGCAGGTCGGCCAGGTCCGCGGCGTCGCGCTCGTCGTTCTTCACCCGCCGATAGGAGAACATCTTCACCCCCAACGGATGCGCCAGATGCACGGTCGCGCCCAGCTCGGCGAGGGTGTCCGCCGCCCAGTACCACCCGTAGGTCGCCTCCAGCACCACGTCCGGTGCCTCACCGGCGCGGGTCATCACCTCGCGCAGGTACTCCGGGTCGTTGGAGATCCGCACCGTCTCCAACCGCTGCCCGGACTCGGTCATCCGCACCAGCACCGACCGGCACCGATGCAGATCCATCCCCACGATCTGCCGACCCTCGTACTGTTCGCTCACAGGGGCCTCCTCAAATCGATGGCGTGAGCACCCCGAGCATGAGCGGGGGTCACGAGGAGCGGAGGCCCCGCTCCTTCATCGCATCAGTCCTCGGGCGGCCGCGAGCAACGCCGGGATGTGTGCCACTACGTGGTGGCGGAACATCTCGTCGCGCTGACACGGGGAGAGCTCCTTGGAGCTCATCGAGACCGGACCCCTCGCATCCCTAGGAGCGGGCCGTGTTGCGGGTGCTGAGTCCGCACTCGGCGGGCGGCCACGGCCGGCAGCGCCGATGCCGCGAGCATCGAC
>NZ_JAHKRK010000422.1 GCF_019396355.1 Pseudonocardia nigra | reverse complement strand
CCCCAGGGCTGCAGCGGGCCGGTGCACGACGGGCAGGTCAGCGTCCCGCCGGCGAGGTCGGTCTCGGCCTGGCCGGGGTCGGCGATGCCGATCATCGAGTCGGGGTGGGGGCACGGCGCACGAGCGTCGTCTACCAGGCCCGCAGCCGCCAGGGGTCAGCTGGTGTGGGCCACGTCCCCCGACGGTGCGCCGCGCCGACAGCGTCGGTCGGGTGGGCTGGGCTCGGCACGATGACGACCGCGGGCGAGGAGCCGGCGTGCCCGATGCTGGGACGGGCCTGTTGATCGTCACGGTGGCGGCGCCGACGAACGCCGCGGACGGGAGCCGTCCGTCGTCACCGTCAATGGCGGGAATCGCGCGCCAGGTCGGCATCCTCGGTGGCGGTCAACAAATGTTGCCCGCCACTGACGGTGACGATGACGGCGTCGTTCACGGTGACGACGTGAACCGGGCATTTCGGGCGGTGTTCGTCGGCGTGGTGGCGCGGTGGTCGCCATGGTGCCGGTCCTGGTCGTCGACGTGACGGGCCTCGTCGTCAAGGTGGCGCTCCGTCCCGGACGTGCGGGGGCCGGCGAGGACCGGGTTCTCAGCTGCTGGGCAAGGGCAGGAGTCGCCAGCGGTGACTGAATCGTCCTGGGTGATGGAGAGGCTCTGATCTAGCAAGGAGACTGGAGCTGTGCCTGCACCTCGGAAGTTCGATGAGGAGACCCGTGCCCGGGCGGTGCGCCTGTACGCCGACCGGCTGCGTGATCACGGGGAGTCACGGTGATCGTGACCTGGGCGGGTTCGGGCCAGGTGGCCGGCTTGTTCAGGGCGAACTCCGGCCCGTGCTTGCGCGGGCGCCCGCCGGCGCCGGGGCGCCGGGGTGGCTTCGGCAGCCGCAGGACCCGGTCGGAGCGCAACCGACCGAGCAGCTCGACGGGCAGATCATCGAGCACGAACGCCAGCCGGGTGATGTCGTAGCCGGCGTCGGTGACGATCAGGATGGCCGGGTCCCGGTCACACCAGTGCCCCGCCAGGATCAACCGCCCGACCACGGCGCGCAGCTGCTCGGCGGTGACCGCGGTGGCGTCATCGGCGGGCCCGAGCCGGACCGCGTCCAGCAGCGCCGTCCACGAGGTCCGGCCCGCCTCCAGAGCGGTGAGGAAGGAGTACGGCCAGCCGCGGGAGGGGAGTTACCCCTCCCGCGGCCGTAGACATGGCAGAACAGCCGCTGCGCGCTGGTCGGGGCGTCCGAGCGCAGCCACGGGCTGACATCGACCGCGAGCACGATCCGCCCGTCCACGCCCCGGGGCACCGGCAGCGACGTCAGAGTCCTACGCAGCCGCTCGTTCCACCCGGCCGTGGGTCAGCGCGTCGTACATCGGCCCCGTGCCCACGCCGGTGCTCGGCCACCAGCGTCAGAGCGACCAGCGTCGTCACCGGCGCGGAACCGGCAGGCAGCGGCCGGCCGTGCACCCACGGTGAACGGACGCAGTCCGGCCGTAGGACGGGAGTTGAAGGGCGGGCAGGGGGCGCGCTGGTTGAGACCTAAGTTCGTCATGGTGCGAACCTCCGAGGTCAAGTCCCCCGGCGTGGTGTTTCGCGGTTGACGCGTGATCTTCTTGGAGACCACCCGAGGCCGCGGTCGGCGGCGCGCCGAGCCACCTCGGGGTCGAGGGTGGGGGAGACGACGAAGCTCGCGCCAGCGTCGGCCGCGGCGTCGAGGTGCTCCGGGCTGAGCACGGTGCCGGCACCCAGCTCGAGGTGGTCCGGCTCGAGGGGAGCGGTGGCGCGCAGTCTGCCCAGCTCGCCCGCCAGCTAGTGTCACGTGCCGGAAGTAGATTTACGGTGCGCTTTTGCGATGATCGTGTCGGCGTCCTTGGTCCAGACGAATGGTTCGCAGCGTTCGTTCCAGCCATCGATGAACGCGGTGATGGCCTTGACC
>NZ_JAHKRK010000421.1 GCF_019396355.1 Pseudonocardia nigra | reverse complement strand
GCCACTGCTGAGCCCGGGCGAGACGCCGAAGCGCGCCCCGGCGTCGGCCGCCGCGGCGACCATGTCGGGGGTGACGAGCGTGCCGGCGCCCAGCAGGAAGTCGGGCAGCTCGGCCGCGATGGCCGCCACGGCGTCGCGGGCGGCCGGGGTGCGGAAGGTGACCTCGACGACGGGCAGGCCGGCGTCGGCGAGGGTGCGGGCGAGCGGGACGGCGGAGGCGGCGTCGTCGATCTCGACGACGGGGACCACGGCGAGCTGCTCGACCGCGGCGAACACGTCGGCGGGGAGGTGCGGGTCGGCCATCAGCGGGCGTCCTTCCTGACAGGGGCGAAGGTAGTTCTACTACACATCCGCCGCGCGCACCTGGTCTGAGGTCGTGGTTTCTGGCGGAGCCGGCCGGACTAGAGCTAGTTCCGCTACAAAGAATCGTCAGGAAAGCGCTATCCTTTCCAGGTTACAGGCTGTAGTGTCCGTCCGGATCCGCTGGATGCCCCTCGGGAGACACCGATGTCGACCACGGAACGGAGCACCGACATGTCAGGACGACCGATGCACGGGGCGGCGGGCCGGCGCCGCGCGCGCCGCGCCCTTCCCGCGCTGGGCGTCGCCGCGGCGCTGGTGCTGACCGCGTGCGGCGGCGGCGATTCCGGCGACGCCGACGGCGGGCCGATCACCCTGCGGTTCTCCTGGTGGGGCAGCGACCCCCGCCACGAGTACACGCAGGAGATCATCGAGATCTACGAGTCGGAGAACCGGTCGATCACGATCGAGCCCTCGTTCACCGGGTTCGGCGACTACTGGGACCGGCTCGCCACCGAGGTCGCCGGCGGCGGAGCGCCCGACGTGATGCAGCAGGAGACGCGCTACGTCCGGGAGTACGCCGACCGCGGCGCGCTGCTGGACCTGTCCGAGTACGCCCCCGAGATCATCCGGACCGAGGACCTCGACCCCGCCGTGATGGAGACCGGCGTCGTCGACGGCGGAATGTACGCGATCCCCATCGGCATCAACGCCCACGCCGTCATCGCCGACCCGCAGGTGTTCGCCGAGGCGGGCGTCCCGGTGCCCGACGACACGACGTGGACCTACGAGGACCTGGCCGCGACCGCCGCCGCCGTCAGCGCCGCGACGCCGGAGGGCACCTGGGGCTACCAGATGACCACCGCGATCGACACCAGCTTCGAGATCTTCGCGCGGCAGCGTGGGGAGGCACTCTTCAACCCCGACGGCGACCTCGGCTTCACCCGCGAGACCCTCGTCGAGTGGTGGGGCCACCAGCTGGCGGTCCACGAGAACGGCGGTGCCCCGCCCGCCGCGAAGACGGTGGAGCTGGAGGCCGCCGACATCGACGGGTCGCTGTTCTCCAGCAACCAGGGCGCGATGGGGACCGCCTGGACCAACCAGCTCGTGGCCCTCAACGAGGTGTCCGGGCGGGAGCTGCAGCTGCTGCGCTTCCCCGGTGAGGGCACCCAGCAGCAGGCCGGCATGTACTTCAAGCCCGCGCAGTTCTGGTCGGCCAGCGCACAGAGCGAGCACCCGGAGGAGGCCGCCCGCTTCATCGACTTCCTCCTCAACGACCCCCGCGTCGCCGACCTGATGCTCAGCGAGCGCGGCCTGCCGGTGAACGTCGAGCAGCGGGAACGGATCCTCGCCAAGCTGACGCCCGCCGACCAGCAGGCGGCGGCGTTCCTCGAGGAGATCGAGCCGGACATCGCTCCCCCGCCGCCGCTGCCCCCGCAGGGCGCCGGCGAGGTGCAGGGGATCATGCAGCAGCTCAACGAGCAGGTGCTGTTCGGCCAGATCAGCGTCGAGGAGGCGGCCGACGCGTTCATGAGCCAGGTCAACGCAGCCACGAGCTGACCCCGCGACCGAGCCTGGGGCGCCGTCGGTCGCGGTCGGAGTGCCAGCAAGGTGGCGATACTGCCACTGGACGGCAGTATCGCCACCTTGCTGACGTCCGGCGCCGATCC
>NZ_JAHKRK010000043.1 GCF_019396355.1 Pseudonocardia nigra | reverse complement strand
TCCGCCGCCACGACAGCCCCGACCGTCGCCGCGACCGCCACCTCAAGGCACTCCAAGACCTCGGATACGAGGTCACACTCGCCAAGGCCTCATAGGCTGCGGTCGATTCTCCTGACAGCCACTTTCATGCCATCTCATTGCGTGAAAGTGGCTTTGCTGCAATCCGGGCGGACGTCAGCGCTGGCCGCGCACGCCCAGCAGCACCTCGTCCCAGGACGGCATGACCGGCTTGCCCTTCTTGGTGCGCTTGGCGGCGGGCGCCTCCGCCGCGGGCGGCTGGGCGGGCTCGGCGGCCGGGGTCTCGGCCGCCGGCTGCTGCGGCTCGGGCTCGGTGGCCGCGGGCTCCGCCGGCCGGGTGGGCTCGACCGGGGCCTGGCGCTGGGCGGGCGGAACGGGCCGGCGCGGCTCGGGCGCGGTGCGCGTCGCGGGCCGCTCGGTGGGAGCTTCCGGGGCGGTGCGCGCCACGGGCGGCTCGGCGGCGGGCTCCGCGCGCCGCGTGGGCTCCGGGGCGGTGGTCCGGGCCGCCGGGCGTTCGGTGGGCGGCCGCTCCGGGGCGGGTCGCGTGGGTTCGGCCGCCGGGGCCCGCGGCGGCTCGCTGCGGGGCGGCTCGATCCGGGCGCCGCGGGCGGTGTCGGACGCGGCGGCGCGCAGCTCCTCGACCGGCTGCGGGGCCGGGGCGGGCTCGGCCTCCTCGGCCCTGGCGATGTCGATGACGGGTCCGACGGTGCGCAGCGGGCGCGCAGGCAGACCCTCGACCAGGTCGCTCGCGTGCTCGTCCAGCGCGGTGACGGTGCCGCCGTGGGCGCCGGGCTGGAACGTCCAGTGCGCCCGGTTGTCCGAGCGCCCCGCCCGCCAGGACAGCGCGACGACCCAGCGGCCGTCCTCGCCCTTCCAGGAGTCCCAGTCGGCGTCGGCGTACTCCTGGCCGCGCAGGCCGAACGTGTGCGCGACGACCTCGCCGAGGCTGCGGGAGTCGGGCCCGTCGGCCCGCACGGGATGGGCGCGTTGGGCCACTTCGGCGGTCCGGGAACGCTCGAGCAGCACGGGGTAGGCGAACCGCTCGATCTTCTGCAGCGGAACACCTGCCGCCGAGGCGACCTGCTCCACGGACGCTCCGGCGCGGATTCGGGCCTGGATCTCTCGTGGGCGCAACTGGCTCTCCAACTCGATCGCGATCTGTCCGAGCCGGGTCAGGTCTCCCCGAGCGGCAGCGCGCAACTGCTCGTCGGCCGGCACGGTGAAGCGCTCACGACGCCCCGGGTCCTCGAGGACGACGGAGACCTCACCGTCGCCCTCGGTGATCCCGACGACCCGCAGCGCCCGCATCGGCGGCCTCCCCGCTCTCGTTCTCCCCGTCCGGGTGACGGTAGTTGCCGAATCGCAACCTGCGGTGGAGGCGCGCCGGGGTTGACCCACCCCGTCCGACGTCGGAATGTGCCGCCCCAGCCCCGCCACACACGCAGCGTTCCATCCCTGCGACGTTAGGTAAAGCTGTGGCATATGTTACTCATGTGACTACAGAGCGCGATCGGGCGACACGATCACGGGCGGGCGACGATCCGGTGTCGCCGGATCGACGCCCGCCCCTGGGCGGAGACGCTCAGGACTGGCGCTCGACGACCCAGTCGATGCACGCGGTCAGCGCCGAGACGTCGTCCGGCTCGATCGCGGGGAACATGCCGATGCGCAGCTGGTTGCGGCCGAGCTTGCGGTACGGCTCGGTGTCGACGATGCCGTTGGCGCGCAGCGTCTTCGCGACCGCGGCGGCGTCCACCGAGTCGGCGAAGTCGATCGTGCCGACCACCTGCGAGCGGTGGGCCGGGTCGGCGACGAACGGCGTGGCGAACTCGGCCTTCTCGGCCCAGGCGTAGAGCCTGCCGGACGAGTCGGCGGTGCGGGCCACGCACGCGTCCAGGCCCCCGAGGCCCAGCATCCAGTCGATCTGCTCGGCCATCAGGTACAGCGTGGCGAGCGCCGGGGTGTTGTAGGTCTGGTCCTTCGCCGAGTTGTCCACGGCCGTCGCGAGCGAGAGGAAGGGCGGGATCCAGCGGTCGGCGCCGGCGAGCTCCGCTACGCGCTCCAGTGCGGCCGGGCTCATCAGCGCGATCCACAGCCCGCCGTCGGACGCGAACCCCTTCTGCGGGGCGAAGTAGTAGGCGTCGGACTGGGCGACGTCGACCGGCAGCCCGCCCGCACCCGAGGTGGCGTCGATCAGGACCAGCTGCCCGTCGCTGGTGCCCTCGGGGCGGACGACCGGCACGGACACACCGGTGGAGGTCTCGTTGTGCGCCCACGCGATCACGTCGCAGCTCGGGTCGGTGGTGGGGGCGGGGGCGCTGCCCGGGTCGGCCTTGACGACGACCGGGTCGGCGAGGAACGGGGCGCCCTTCGTCGAGTCGGCGAACTTGGCGGAGAACTCGCCGTAGGTCAGGTGCAGCGCCCGCTCCCGGACGAGGCCGAACGCGGCCGCGTCCCAGAACGCCGTGGTGCCGCCGTTGCCCAGCACGACCTGGTAGCCCTCCGGCAGCGAGAACAGCTCGGCGAGCCCGGAGCGCACGCGTCCCACCAGCGACTTCACCGGCTTCTGCCGGTGCGAGGTGCCCATCAGGGCCGCACCCGCGCCGGCGAGGGCGGCGAGCTGTTCCGGACGGACCTTGGACGGGCCGCAGCCGAAGCGCCCGTCGGAGGGCAGGAGGTCGGCGGGGATCTGCAGGTCGGTGGACGTCGAAGCGGTCACGGCCTCCATTGTCGCAGCTCGGGACGGCTGCCTCGCCCGTCCCCCTGTTGCAGCAAGGTGGCTTTGCTGCCGTCCAGTGGCAGCATTGCCACCTTGCTGCCATGTGCAGCGGGCTGGGTGGTCGCGTCAGGGCAGCAGGCCGCGGTTGCGGGCCTCCGTCACCGCCGCCGTCCGGTCGCCCACGTCGAGCTTGGTGAACGCGCGCAGCAGGTGCGTCTTCACGGTGGCCTCGGCGATGTGGAGCTCGCGGCCGATCTCGGCGTTGGTCCGCCCGACCGCGACGAGCCGGAGCACCTGCACCTCACGCGGTGACAGCGACTCCTGCTGCGGCCCGCGCATCCGTTGGACGAGCCGCGCGGCGACCGACGGGGTGAGCACGGTCTCCCCGCGCGCCGCGGCGCGGATCGCGGAGGTGAGCTCCGCCTGCGAGCAGTCCTTGAGCAGGTACCCGGCGGCACCCGCCTCGACCGCGCGCAGGATGTCGGCGTCGGTGTCGTAGGTGGTGAGGACCACCACCCGCGTGCCCGGGTGCTGGGCCGCGATCGCGGCGGTGGCCGCCACCCCGTCGCCGCCGGGCATCCGCAGGTCCATCAGGACGACGGCGGGGTGGCGCAGCCCGACCAGGGCCACCGCCTCCGGTCCCGCTCCCGCCTCGCCCACGACGCGCAGGTCCGGCTCGGCGGCGAGCATGCCGCGCAGCCCCTCGCGGACGATCAGGTGGTCGTCCACCAGCAGGACGTCGATCATTCGGCACCTTCCGACGGCAGCGTGACCACGGCGGTCGTGCCCGCCCCCGGCGCGGTGTCGAGCTCCAGCGACCCGCCGAGGCGTTCCAGCCTGGAGCGCATCATCGCGAGCCCGAAGTGTCCACCGGGCACCGCATCCGGGGCGAAGCCCGCGCCGTCGTCGGCGACGGTGAGGGCGACGGCGTGCGGGTCGCGGAAGTCGAGCCGGACGGTCACCGTGCCCGCGCCCGCGTGCCGGGCCACGTTGGTGAGCAGTTCCTGTGCCGCCCGCAGCAGCACGATCTCCTGTTCGGCGGGCAGCCTCCGCGGCTCGCCGGACACGCCGTGCCCGGTGTCCACTCCGGTCTCCTCCGCGAACCGCTCGGCCTGCCTGCCGACGGCGTCGGCGAGGGGGTGGGGCACGACGTCGGTGGGTGCGCCCGCGGCCACCAGGTGCCGCGCCTCCTGCAGGTTCTCCTTCGCCGCCCGCACCGCGAGGTCGACGTGCCTGCGCGCCGCGCCCGGGTCGGCGTCGAACTCGGCCTGCGCGGCCTGCAGCAGCGTGACGATGCTCGTGAAGCCCTGCGCGAGGGTGTCGTGGATCTCCCCGGCCAGCCGTTCGCGCTCGGCCGCAGCGCCCGCGCGGTGCGACAGCTCCGCCTCCCGCGCCCGGCTCGCCTCCAGCGCGGTGATCAGGCGCCCGCGCTCGTCGCTCTCCTCGGTGACGCGGTGGATGTAGACGCCGACGAGCACCCCGAACGCGGACATGAACAGGATCTGCGGCGCCAGGTCGGCCAGCACCTCGCGGGCGCCGCCGCCGTGCACCACCGCCCCGAGCGCCGGCAGGCCCGGGGTGAGCACGACGGCGGCCGTGATCCCCCAGCGGAGCGGCAGGAGCCAGAACAGCTGCGGCAGCACCACGAACAACGCCCAGTTCGCCTCCGGCGCGAGTGCCACCGCGGCGGCGAGCGCCACAGTGATCAGCCCGCAGTAGGTCAGCCGCGCGGCCTCCGGACGCGCCGGCTCGGCCAGTGCCATGCGGCGCCCGACGGCGAACCAGCCGACCGCGCCCACGGCGACCAGCGCGACCGCGCCCGCCGCGGCGGGCGCCCCGCCGTTGTCGAGGACCACCAGCACGGACGTCGCAGCAGCGGCGATGGCGTACAGCACGTCCCACAGCCAGATCCCGCGCGCGCCCGCCCCCGCGGGCACCGCCGCCGCATCCGTCACCGGCGGTTCGCGGAGCCGAGCACCGGCAGCGTGAGACACAGCGCCAAGCCTGCGACACACCACGCGCCGAGCACCAGCGCGACCCGCCCCAGCTCCCACGCCCCGGCGGCCTCGAACGCCACCATCGCGTCGGGCAGGAACACCGAGCGGAAGCCCTGGGCCATCCACTTCACCGGGAAGACCGACGCCACGGCCACGAGGCCGGCCGGCAGGGCCGAGATCGGGTTCACGAACACGCCGGAGATGAACTGCAGCGCGAGGTAGGGCAGCTGGACGACCGCGGTGGCGCTGCGCGCGTTCCGCGCCGCGGTGGAGATCGCGATCCCGAGCAGCGAGCAGGCGGTCACCCCGAGCGTGAACACCCACAGCAGCGTCGCCCAGCGCTGCGCGGTGCCCGGCAGCGCGAGGTCGAACAGCAGGACGGCGGCGGCGAGCATCAGCACCGTCTGCGCCACCGTGGTCACCGTGACGAGAACGATCTTGCCGACGAAGTACGCCGCCTGCGGCATCGGCGTGCCGCGCAGCCGCTTGAGCGTGCCGTCCTCGCGGTCGGTGGCGATGTCGACGCCCAGGCTCACGAAGGTCGTGGACATGATCCCGGCCGCGATCATCCCCGCCGCCAGCACCTGGCTCGCCGACACGCCGGTGCCCTCGTAGACGTCGCCGAACACCGAGCCGAGCAGCACCAGCAGCACGGTGGGCAGCGCGAACGTGAAGACCACGGCGTCCCGGTTGCGGAAGAAGCGCAGCAGCTCCAGGCGGCCGCGGGAGAGCCCCAGCCGGACGGCGGACGGGGCGGGCCCGGCAGCCCGGGCGGTCGGAACGGTCGTGGTCATCGGGGACCTCCGGCGGCGCCGATCAGGTCCAGGTAGACGTCCTCGAGGCTGGGGCGGGTGACGGTCAGGCCGGGCACGTCGCCGCCGTGCCGGGCCGCCAGGTCGGCGATGAACGCCGCGGGCGTGGCCGTCCGCTCCGCGCGCTGCCCGCCGCGCTCGGACCAGCGCACGGTCGCGCGGTGCGCGTCGCGACCACCCAGCGTGGCGGGCGGGCCCTCGGCCACGATCCGGCCGTCGGCGATCACGGCGAGCCGGTCGGCGAGCGCGTCGGCCTCGTCGAGGTAGTGCGTGGTGAGCAGGATCGTGGTGCCGTCGGCGGCGAGCGCCCTGATGAGCTGCCAGAAGTCGCGGCGGGCCTGCGGGTCGAACCCGGTCGTCGGCTCGTCGAGGAACAGCAGCTCCGGGTGGCCGATGATGCCCAGCGCCACGTCGAGCCTGCGCCGCTGCCCGCCCGAGAGGTTGCGGGCGAGCGTGCCCCGCTTCTCCCACAGACCGACGAGCTGCAGCACCTCGTCCCGGTCCCGCGCCTGCGGGTAGTAGCCGGCGAAGTGGTGCACCACCTCGGCGGGCGTGAGGTCGGCCTGGTCGGCGCCGGACTGCAGGACGATGCCGATCCGGGCGCGCCACTCGTGGCCCGCCCGCCCCGGATCGGCCCCCAGCACCGCGACATCCCCCGCGTCGCGGTACCGGTGACCCTCCAGGACTTCCACCGTCGTCGTCTTCCCGGCTCCGTTCGGGCCGAGCAGGGCGACCACCTCCCCCCGGGTGACGTCGAGATCCACCCCGTCGACGGCGGGCCGGGCGGCGCCGGGGTAGTGCTTGCGCAGCCCGCGGATGCGGATCGCGTTCTCGGTCACGACATGAGCCTCGCTCGCAGACCGGGGCGGCGGAACGACCGCACGGTGGTACGTGCTGTCGGTCGATCGATGGACAGGGGCGCAGGGGCGACGCGCCGGAGGTGTATCGCCGCGATCAGCGCGGCCATGATCGCCGCGAGATACGCATCCGCGCAGTCGGAGCTGCCGGAACTGCGACCTCGCACCGGTCGTAGTGGTCATGATCGGAGTGAGATGCGCATCCGCGCAGTCGCAACAGCGAAAACCACCACCTCGGGCCGGGCGGTCCGCTACCCGCCGGCCCGCGGATGCGAAACACCTCGTTCCCGTCCATGATCCGAGGGCGGCGTCCGGATCCGGGGGGACGGGACGGCCGGGCGGTGGGGAGGACCGCCGGTCGATCCACGACGGGCACCTCTGACGGGCGCGGCCGACACGTGTGAGAGATCCACACCGAGGGGGACGGCGATGCCGGACATGCCAGATCGACCTGAGCACGATCCGCGAGAAGAGCCACCGGGTCACGGTGTGCCACCCTGGGGCGAGCCCGCCACAGCCGGGGGTCGTGCCGCTGCGACCGCTCGTCCTCGGCGACATCCTGCGCGGCGCGGTCGGCTACATCCGGGCGAATCCCGGGACGGTCATCGGCCTGGCCGCGGTCGCCATGACGATCACCTACGGGTTGCAGTTGATCGCGCAAGTCAACGCCGTACCGGAGGGCGCCGCGATGGCGCCCTCCGAGGCCGTGTCGGCAGCCCTTCTCTCCCCCGCCGCCGCACTCGGCGCGATCCTCGTCGGCGCCGCCCTGAACGGGCTGCTGCTCGTGGCGCTCAGCCGTGCGGTGCTCGGGCGCCGGGTCGGCCTCGGCGAGGCCTGGCGGGCCGTGGCGCCGCGGCTGCTCGGCCTGATCGGGCTGACCCTGCTCGTCGGGCTGATCATCGGCGCGATCGTGATGGTCGCGGTGGTGCCGGTGGTCGTCGCCGTGGCCATCGGGGGTTCGGGAGCGGGCCTGGGGGTCGGCGCCGTCCTCGTGCTGGCGGCGGCGATCGTCGCTGTCTACCTCGGAGTGCGGTGGAGCATGGCGGCTCCGGCATACCTCCTCGAGGACATCGGCGTCGTGGGGGCGCTGTCCCGGTCCGGCAATCTCGTCAGCGGGGCGTGGTGGCGGATCTTCGGGATCGTGTTCCTCGTGGGTCTCATCTCGCTGGCCGTCGTCGTGATCGTCGGCCTCGCGTTCGGCTTCACGGCCTTCGTGGGCCTCGGCACGGGAGCTGCGCCGGAGCCGCCGTCATTCGGTGCGCAGATCCCCGCGGTGCTCGCCTTGATCGTCGTGAGCACGTTCACCGTGCCGTTCACGGTCGGTGTCACCGGCCTGCTCTACATCGACCAGCGGATCCGGCGCGAGCGCTTCGACATCGACGTGGCCAAGGCGGCCGGCGCCGGGGGCTGATCACCCGGGGTCGCGCGTCGCACCCTGGTAGGTCCGCCGGTAGGCGAGCGGGGCCACCCCGATCGCGGCGTGCAGGTGCTGGCGCAGCGACGCGGTGATGCCGAAGCCGGCGTCGGCGGCGATGCGCTCCACCGGCAGGTCGGTGCTCTCCAGCAGCCGCCGGGCGAGCGCGACGCGCTGGGTGGCGAGCCAGCGGCCGGGGCTCACGCCGGTCTCGTCGCGGAAGCGGCGGGTGAAGGTCCGCACGCTCATGGACGCGTGGGTGGCGAGGTCGGCCAGGGTGAGCGGCTCGCCGATGCGGTCCATGGCCCAGGCCCGCGTGGCGGCGGTGCCGGCTCCGGCGGGATCGGGGGGCGGCTCGATGAACTGCGACTGCCCACCCTCCCGCCACGGGGCCACCACGCTGCGGCGGGCCACCCGGTTCGCCACGGCGGCTCCGTGGTCGCGTCGCACGACATGCAGGCAGAGGTCGATCCCGGCCGCGTTGCCCGCCGAGGTCAGCACGTCGCCGTCGTCGACGTAGAGCACGTCCGGGTCGAGGCGGACGGCGGGGAACAGCTCCCGGAACGCCGCGCTGTGCATCCAGTGGGTGGTGGCGGGCCTGCCGTCGAGCAGGCCCGCGGCGGCGAGCACGAACGCGCCGGTGCAGATCGACACCATCCTTGCCGACAGCCCGTCCAGCGCGGCGGCCAGCTCGGGCTGCAGTACTCCGCGTTCGCGTGCGGGCCCGCCGTAGATGCCGGGGATGATCACGGTGTCGGCGGTGCGCAGGATCGCCGCGTCGTGGTCGGGCAGCACCCGGTAGTCGGGCGAGGTGCGGACCGGGCCACCGTCCAGTGTCGCGACGCGCACCCGGTAGAGCGGCCGCTCGTCGTCGTCGACCGCGGTGCCGATCAGCTTGTGCGGGAGCCCGAGCTCGAACGCCACCACCGTGGGAAGGGCGAGGACGGCGACCTCGTGGAGTGCTGCCATGGCCGGATTCTTTCATGTATTGGCCGTCGGGCCACTGTTGTCCGCTCGCGCCGCCGGTGAAGCTGCCTCTCGTGATCGACCTCGATGCGCGCACACGTCGCGTCCACCCCGCGTGGTGGGTGGCGGCGGTGACCTTCCTGGCCCTCGTCGGCGCCGCGGGCTTCCGCGCCGTCCCCGGTGTGCTGATGGACCCGCTGCACCGCGAGTTCGGCTGGTCGGTGTCCACGATCTCGCTGGCGGCGGCCGTCAACATGGCGCTCTACGGGCTCACCGCCCCGTTCGCCGCCGCGCTGATGGAGCGGTTCGGGATCCGGCGGGTCGTCGCGGCCGCGCTGTTGGTGGTGGCCGCCGGCAGCGGCCTCACCGTGTTCATGACCGCGAGCTGGCAGCTGATCCTCTGCTGGGGGGTGCTCGTCGGGCTCGGCACGGGCTCGATGGCGCTCGCGCTGGTCGCCACGGTCACGGGGCGCTGGTTCGTGGCCCGCCGCGGGCTCGTCTCCGGGGTGCTGACGGCGGCCGGGGCGGCGGGCGGCCTCGTGTTCCTGCCGCTGGTGGCCCAGGTCTCCGACGCCTATGGCTGGCGGCCCGCGTCCCTCGCGGTTTCCGTCGCGGCGCTGGCCGTCGCGCCGCTCGTGCTGTGGCTGCTGCGCGACCGGCCGCGCGACCTGGGCGTGGCGCCCTACGGCGGCACCCCGGCCGACGACGCCGACCCGGTGCGCAGTGGTGCCGCCCGGCTCGCGTTGCGCACGCTCGCCGGCGCCGCGCGCACCGGGCCGTTCTGGTACCTCGCCGCGGGCATGATGATCTGCGGAGCCACCACGATGGGCCTCATCCAGCCGCACTTCATCCCGGCGGCACACGACCACGGCATGCCGCACACCGTCGCCGCCGGGCTGCTCGCGCTCGTCGGGATCTTCGACGTCGCCGGCACGATCGCGTCCGGCTGGCTCACCGACCGCGTCGACCCACGCCTGCTCCTGCTCGCCTACTACGTGCTGCGCGGGCTCTCACTCCTCGCGCTGCCCGCGCTGTTCAGGCCGGACATCCAGGCCAGCATGCTCGCGTTCATCGTGTTCTACGGGCTCGACTGGGTGGCGACGATCCCACCGACCATGGCGCTGTGCCGGGAGGTCTTCGGCGCCTCCGCCCCGGTGGTGTTCGGCTGGGTGTTCGCCTCGCACCAGGTCGGCGCCGCCGTCATGGCGCTGGGCGCCGGCATCGTGCGCGACGAGCTCGGCGCCTACGACGCGGCGTGGTTCGTGGGCGGCGCGCTGGCCGTCGCGGCGGGCGGGCTGTCGCTGCTGATCCGCCGCCGCCCGGTCCCTGCCGTGACCTGACCGGAACGCCCGCCGCTCCGGAACGCAGCAAAGCCACTTTCCTGCAACGTCGTTGCGTGAAAGTGGCTTTGCTGCAACTCGGGCAGGTCGGGTCAGGCGTGCTGGATCTCGTTCCAGCCCTCGACGTCCTGCGGGCTGCGCGGGCCCGGGCCGATGTACTGGGCCGACGGGCGCACCAGCTTGCCCTCCCGCTTCTGCTCCATCACGTGCGCCGACCAGCCGGCCGTGCGGGCGCTGGTGAACATCGCCGGCATCATGTGCGGCGGGACCTCGGCGAAATCGAGGATCACGGCGGCCCAGAACTCCACGTTGGTCTCGATCGGGTGGTCCGGCCGGCGCTCGCGCAGGATCGACAGCGCGGCCTGCTCGAGCGCGGCGGCCACCTCGTAGCGCGGGGCCTTCAGCTCCTGGCAGGTGCGGCGCAGCACCCGGGCCCGCGGGTCCTCGGCCCGGTACACCCGGTGCCCGAAGCCCATGAGCTTCTCCTTGCGGTCGAGGATGCCCTTGACGAGCCCTTCGGGGTCGTCGGTCTTCTCGACCTCGGCGATCATCGGCAGCACCCGGGCGGGCGCGCCGCCGTGCAGCGGCCCCGACATCGCGCCGATCGCGCCCGACAGCGAGGCGGCCACGTCCGCGCCGGTGGAGGCGATCACGCGCGCGGTGAACGTGGAGGCGTTCATGCCGTGCTCGGCCGCGGAGACCCAGTACGCGTCGACCGCCTTGATGTGCGCGGGGTCGGGCTCGCCGCGCCAGCGGGTCATGAAGCGCTCGGTGATCGTGCGGCACTCGTCGATGCGCGACTGGGGAACCGCGGGCATGCCGATCCCGCGCGCCGACTGCGCCACGTAGGACAGCGCCATCACCGAGGCGCGCGCCAGCTGGTCGCGGGCCTCCTCGTCGCTGATGTCGAGCAGCGGGCGGTAGCCCCAGTACGGGGCGAGCATCGCGAGCGCCGCCTGCACGTCCACCCGGACGTCGCCGGTGTGCACGGGGATGGGGAACGGCTCGGCGGGCGGCAGGCCGGAGCCGAACCGGCCGTCGACCAGCAGCGCCCACACGTTGCCGAAGGTGACCTTGCCGACGAGCTCCTCGATGTCGACGCCCCGGTACCGCAGCGCGCCGCCGTCCTTGTCCGGCTCGGCGATCTCGGTGCGGAAGGCCACGTGGCCCTGCAGCCCGGATGTGAACCCTGGCGGGGGCGGCGGCACCGCTCCGTCGTTCCGGCCCGGTACGTCCGGCGCGGTCGCAGTCACCGCGTCCTCCTCATCGTGGTCGCCGACTCGGCCGGCCGCGGCGCCGGTGGCGTCGTCGACCGGTGTCGCCCGCCGATCGGCTCCGTTCGACCGGCCGGCGTGCTGGCCGCGCCCGCGCGTGGCGGCCGCGTGGTTGGCGTCACCTTGCTCCTAGCGGGGTCGAGAGGCAACGGTGTGAGCGGGTGGCTTCGGTCACCGGGTCTGTCGGAGTCGCCGTCGGACACATAGCGTGGTGCGTCGGCTACCGGTGGAGGCGCAATGACGGATCAGCTGGCTGCGATGCGGGTGGACTACCGGACCGAGGGGTTCGACATGGATGCGCTCGCCCCCACGTGGCACGAGCAGCTGTCGCGCTGGCTGATGGAGGCCGAGGCCGCCGGGGTGGTCGAGGCGAACGCCATGGTGCTCGCCACGGTGGGCGGCGACGGCCTGCCGTCGTCGCGCAGCGTGCTGTGCAAGGTCCTCGACGCCCGCGGGCTGGTGTTCTTCACGAACTACACCTCGGCGAAGAGCCACGACCTGCGCCGCACGCGCTACGCCTCCGCCACGTTCCCCTGGTACGCGCAGCACCGGCAGGTGCACGTGCGCGGCGGGGTCGAGCTCGTCACCCCGGCCGAGACGCGCGCGTACTGGGTCACCCGGCCGCGCGGCTCGCAGCTCGGGGCGTGGGCATCCGCCCAGTCCGCCGTGGTCCGCGACCGGCAGGTCCTCGACGACGCGCTCGAGACGACGACGCAGCGGTTCGCCGCCGACGAGACCGTGCCCGTCCCGCAGCACTGGGGCGGCTGGCGGATCCTGCCCGAGCAGGTGGAGTTCTGGCAGGGCCGCCACGACCGCATGCACGACCGGCTGCGCTTCGAGCTCGACAGCCACGACCGCACCTGGAAGGTCCGCCGCCTGGCGCCCTGACGGCCGGATCGGTCGTGAACCTGGGCACGTCCGCCGTGACCGCGGCGGTCCTTCGGGTCGCGCAGTGGTACTGGTGACTTCGTGACGACGCCCGGTCCCGAGGAACGCACGCGCCCCAACCCACTGGCGCAGGACGCGCCGACCGGGCGCATCACCGCGGGCCCGGACGCCCCCACGCGCCCCACGAAGGGCGCGGCGGTCTCGCCGACCAGGCGCCTCGGGCGCGCGGTCCGGGGCGCACTGGCCGACACCCGTCCCTTGCGCACGCCCGCCTACCGGCGCCTCTGGCTCGCCGGGATGATCACGGTGATCGGCGCGCAGCTGTCCGTCGTCGCGGTCCCGGCGCAGATCTACGAGCTCACCGGCTCCTCGGCATATGTCGGGCTGACCGGCCTGTTCGGGCTGGTGCCGCTGATCGTGTTCGGGCTGTGGGGCGGGGCGATCGCCGACGCCGTGGACCGCAGGGTCCTGCTTCTCGTCACGGGTACGGGAATCGCGCTGTCGTCGTTGGCCCTGTGGGTCACCGCCGCGGCCGGGGTGGGCAACGTCTGGGCCGTTCTGACGCTGTTCGCCGTCCAGACCGCGTTCCTGTCGGTCAACCAGCCCACCCGCAACGCGGTGATCCCGCGGCTCGTCCCGATCGAGCAGCTGCCCGCCGCGAACGCGCTGAACATGATCGTGTTCCAGGCCGGGGCGATCGCCGGGCCGTTGCTGGCCGGCGTCCTCATCCCGGTGGTGGGGCTGTCCACGCTGTACCTGCTGGACGCGATCGCGCTGCTCGCGACCCTGTGGGCGACCTGGCGGCTGCCGTCGGTGCCGCCGGAGTCCGGGGTGCGGCGCCGGGCGGGCCTGCGGGAGGTGGCCGAGGGCTTCCGCTACGCCGCCCTGCACAAGGTGCTGCTCGTGTCGTTCCTCATCGACGTCGTGGCGATGGCCTTCGGCATGCCCCGCGTGGTGTTCCCGGAGATCGCCCAGGAGGTCTACGGCGACCCGCCGGGCGGCGGGTTCGCGATGGGGCTGCTGTTCGCCGCGATCCCGGCCGGGATGGTGATCGCCGGGCTGCTCTCGGGCTGGCTGAACCGGGTGCAGCACCAGGGGGTCGCGATCACGGTCGCGATCTGCACGTGGGGGCTCGGGGTGGCGCTGTTCGGGCTCACCGGGTCGCTGTGGCTCGCCGTGCTCTTCCTCGCCGTTGCCGGCGCCGCCGACACGGTGAGCGCGGTCTACCGGATGTCGATCCTGCAGACCGTGGCCACCGACGAGATGCGCGGGCGCATGCAGGGCGTGTTCCTCGTGGTGGTGGCGGGCGGTCCGCGGGTCGCGGACCTCTGGCACGGGACTGCCGCGGCCGGGATCGGCCCGGGGGCAGCGTCCTCGGTCGGCGGCTTCGCGGTGATCGTGTTCGCCATCGCCGTGGTGGTGGCGTTCCCGGCGTTCTGGCGCTACAAGGCGCCCGTGGCGCCGTCGGCATAACTGGCTCTCCCAGGGGATGACGGGAGGCCGTAGAAGCGGCACGATCATGCCATGGCGGATGTGAGCGCGGTCACGGGGCAACCGGAGCTCCGGCGGGCCATCGGACCCAAGCTGCTGCTGTTCTTCGTGATCGGGGACATCCTCGGCACCGGCATCTACGCCCTCACGGGCTCGGTGGCCGCGGTGGTCGGCGGGGCGCTGTGGGCGCCGTTCCTGCTGGCGTTCGTCGTCGCGTTCCTCACCGCGTTCAGCTACCTGGAGCTGGTGGGGAAGTACCCGCGGGCGGCGGGGGCCGCGCTGTACACGCACAAGGCGTTCGGGATCAACTTCCTGACGTTCATGGTGACGTTCACGGTGATGGCCTCGGGCGTCACCTCGGCGGCCACCGCCGCGAAGGCGTTCGGCGACACCTACCTGCGCCAGTTCATCGAGCTGCCGACGTGGGCCGTCGCGGCGGTATTCATCCCCGGGCTCGCGCTGATCAACTTCCGCGGGGTGGGCGAGTCGGTCAAGGCCAACCTGGTGCTCACGTTGATCGAGCTGTCGGGCCTGCTGCTCATCATCGGCGTCGGCATATACGCGGTGGCGGGCGGCGCGGGGGAGCCGTCCCGCCTGGTCGAGGTCGACACCGGCGACTCCACGGCCTTCCTCGCCATCACCGCCGCCACGTCGCTGGCGTTCTTCGCGATGGTGGGGTTCGAGGACTCGGTGAACATGGCCGAGGAGTCCCACGACCCGCCGCGGATCTTCCCGCGGGCGATGCTCGTCGGGATGGGGGTCGCCGCCACGATCTACGTGGTCGTGGCCGTGCTGTCGTCGATGCTCGTGCCCGCCGACGAGCTGGCCGCTGCCGAGAGCGGGGCGCTCTTCCGAGTGTTGCAGGCGGGCGCACCCGGGTTCCCGCTCGCGGTGTTCGCCGCCATCGGGCTCTTCGCCGTGGTGAACTCGGCCCTGATCAACATGCTGATGGCGAGCAGGCTGCTCTACGGCATGTCCCACGAGCGGATCATCCCGCGGGTGTTCGGCACCGTGCACGAGGGCCGCCGGACCCCGTGGGTGGCGATCGCGTTCACCAGCGTGGTCGCGATCGTGCTGGTGACGAGCGCCGACATCTCGCAGCTCGGCGGCACCACCGCGCTGCTGCTGCTCGCCGTCTTCACGATCGTCAACATCGCGGTGCTGGTGGTCCGCCGCGACCGCGTGGAACACCGGCACTTCCGCGCGCCGACCTGGGCGCCCTACGCCGGCATCGTGCTCTGCGGCTTCCTCGCCACACCGCTGTCGGGGCGGCCGCTGCAGCAGTTCGTGATCGCCGGGATCCTGCTGCTCGTCGGTGCGGCGCTGTGGGTCGTGAACTACCTCGTCGTGGGGCGGGTGGACGTCGACGCGGAGCGGCTCGGCAAGAGCTGAACCTTGCCTGACGTCACACGCTCTGAGAGGCACGGCGGCCTGGGAGCGCACTAGCGTTGCGGCCAACCACGGAAACATTGAGTGTGAGGGAACCTCCACATGGCCGACGAGAACACCACAGCCGTCCTGCGCCACCCCGGCGGTGACCACGAGATGGCCATCAAACCCGCGACGGAGGGCGCCTCGGCGTTCGACGTCAGCAAGCTGCTCTCCTCGACGGGCATGGTCACGCTCGACTCCGGCTTCGGCAACACCGCGGCCTGCGCGTCGGGCATCACCTACATCGACGGCGACGCCGGGATCCTGCGCTACCGCGGGTACCCGATCGAGCAGCTCGCCGAGGGCTCCACGTTCCTCGAGACCAGCTACCTGCTGATCTACGGCGAGCTCCCCACCCAGGCCGAGCTCGACGCGTTCACCAACCGGATCAGCAGGCACACGCTGCTGCACGAGGACCTCAAGCGGTTCTTCGACGGCTTCCCGCGCGACGCGCACCCGATGCCGGTGCTGTCGAGCGCGGTCAGCGCACTGTCCACCTTCTACCAGGACAGCCTCGACCCGTTCGACAACGACGCCGTCGAGCTGTCCACCGTGCGGCTGCTCGCCAAGGTCCCCACGATCGCGGCGTACGCGTACAAGAAGTCGGTCGGGCAGCCGTTCCTCTACCCGGACAACTCGCTCGGGCTGGTCGAGAACTTCCTGCGGATGACGTTCGGCTTCCCGGCCGAGCCCTACGAGATCGACCCCGACTTCGCCCGCGCCCTCGAGGTCCTGCTCATCCTGCACGCCGACCACGAGCAGAACTGCTCGACGTCCACCGTCCGGATGGTCGGGTCGTCGCAGGCCAACCTGTTCGCGAGCATCTCGGCGGGCATCAACGCGCTGTTCGGCCCGCTGCACGGCGGGGCGAACCAGGCGGTGCTCGAGATGCTCCAGCGCATCCGCGACGAGGAGAACGGCGACGTCGAGAAGTTCGTCGAGCGGGTGAAGAACAAGGAGAAGGGTGCCCGCCTGATGGGCTTCGGGCACCGCGTCTACAAGAACTACGACCCGCGGGCGAAGATCGTCAAGCAGAGCGCCGACGACATCCTCAAGAAGCTGGGCGTCAGCGACCCGCTGCTCGACATCGCCAAGACGCTGGAGGAGAAGGCGCTTGCCGACGACTACTTCGTCGAGCGCAAGCTCTACCCGAACGTCGACTTCTACACCGGCGTGATCTACCGGGCCATGGGCTTCCCGGTCAAGATGTTCACGGTGCTGTTCGCGCTCGGCCGGCTCCCGGGGTGGATCGCGCACTGGCGCGAGATGATCAACGACCCGGCCACGAAGATCGGTCGTCCGCGGCAGCTCTACGTCGGCGCGACCGAGCGCCCGTTCGTGCCGATGTCGGAGCGCTGACCGCCGGCCCGAGTTGCAGCATGGTGGCCTTTGCTCCACCAACACGGCAGTAGCGCCACCCTGCTGCAAGGCCGGGCGGCTGCGAGCGAATGACGCCCCTCCACTCGGGCTGATGTTGCAGTGCGTGTCTGCTCGGCTACTCTTCGTCAGCAGTCCCGTCAGGAGGGGAAATGATGGCGAAGAACATCCGGAAGCGCGCTCCGCGCCGGCTGTACCGGTTCCTGTTCCTGCTGCTGGTCGGCGCCACCGCTGCGGTGATCGCCCGCTACTGGCGCACCACCGGCGTCGACTACGGCGACCGATGGCCCGAGCCGCAGCGCACCCCGGCTCCTGAGCGCGCAGCGCCGCGTCCGTCGCCGCGGCCGCGCGGGGCTGTCCCGGTGGCCGCGCTGCCAGCGTCGGCTGCGCCCCTGCCCGACGGGTCCGCACCCGCCGCCGAGTACACGATCAAGGGCAAGCACGCGTCCCGGCTCTTCCACCCGCCGGCCAGCCCGTACTACGCGCGCACCCGCGCCGACGTCTGGTTCCGCACCACCGAGGACGCCCGGGCGGCGGGCTTCACCGAGTGGAGCGCGAAGCGGCGCGCGGCGAGCTGACCCCCGCCGCCCCGGGCCGGACGCCGAGCCGCAGGGCGGGCGTCAGGAGCGCAGCGCCTCGCGCAGGCTCACCCGGGCCCCGGTACGCAGGATCGAGTTCTTGTACACCCGCCCGGCCACGCGGACGACCAGCACGATCGCGACGGCGGCGAGGACGGCGGCCAGCAGCACCTCCCACAGCGATGCCACGCCCATCGCGTACCGGGCCGGCATGATCGTCTGAGAGAAGAACGGGATGTAGGACAGCACCGTGGGAAGCTCGTTGCGCGGGTCGTTGGGCAGCAGGTTCAGCACGAGCACGAACGGGATGAGCAGCAGGAAGATCATCGGCGTGACCACCGAGTTGAGCTCCTCCTGGCGCGACACCGTGGACCCCACCGCGGCGTAGAGCGAGGCGAAGAGGAAGAAGCCGAGCAGGTACCAGACGACCACCATGACGAACATGCCCGCGGCGGCGCCCGGGAGCGTCAGGAAGCCGGTGAGGGTACCCACCGCGGCGGCGATCCCACTGAGGATCGCCAGCTGGACCAGCCCGACCGCGCCCAGCCCCAGGACCTTGCCCGCCAGCAGCTGCCACGGCTTGATCGTGGCGAGCAGCAGCTCGACCACCCGGCTCTGCTTCTCCTCCACCACGCCCGTGGCCACGAGTGCCCCGTAGCTGCTGAGGGAGATGAACAGCAGGATCGTGCCGACGATCGCGAGCGCGAGCTGCTCGCCCCTGGCCGGGTCGGCCGGTTCCAGCGTGCTGATGCCCACCTGCGCGTTCGCCGCCAGCTGCTCGGGATCGACCCCTGCGCCGGCCAGCGCGCTGGCCAGAGCCTGCTGCTGGGCGGCGGTCCCGACGATCGCCTCCAGCGCGGAGTCGACCGTGTCGCGGCCCACGAGCTGATAGCCGCCGGGGGAACCGTTGAGCAGGGCGTCGATCTCGTCGGCGGCGACCTGGGTCCGGCCGGTGGCGTCGTCGAGCTCCCGGATCTCCACGTCGGCGTCCTGGACGCGGGCGATCTCCTCGACGGCGGGCCGCAGCGGCGCTGTCGCGGGGGTGACGCCGAGCGAGTGGCTCGAGGCCTGGCTCGCGATGAAGCCGCCGAGCAGGCCGAAGCCGCCGAAAAGCACCAGGGTGATGATCAGCCCGATCAGGAACGTGCGGGACCGGACCTGCGTGACGAACTCGCGGCGCGCCACGAGCAGCACCGCCTGGTTCGAGGACAGTGGCGTGGTCATGCCGGCACCTCCGGGCGGTCGGACTCGACGACGTCGCGGTAGAGCTCCGTGAGCGGTGGACGCCACCGCCGGAACTCGTGCACCGGCCCGGCGGCGAGCGCCGCCCGCAGCACGTGCTGGTCGTCGACACCCGGAGCGAGCCGCACGCGGGTTCGCCCGGCCGCGTCGCCCCCGTCGACCACCTCGACGCCCGGCACGCCGGCGGCCCAGCCGTCCTGCGGCCCGAGCACGTCGATGACGGTGGCGTCGTCGCGGCGGCGCAGCTCGTCGACGCTTCCGACGGCGACCATCCGCCCGGCAGCGATGATGCCGATCCGGTCGCAGAGCCGCTCCACCAGCTCGAGCTGGTGGCTGGAGAAGATCACGGGGACGCCGGAACGCGCCTTCTCCCGCAGCACGCTGCTCATGACCTCGACGGCGGTGGGGTCGAGCCCGGAGAAGGGTTCGTCGAGCACGAGCACCTCAGGGTCGTGTGCCAGCGCGGCGGCGAGCTGCACCCGCTGCTGGTTGCCCAGCGAGAGCTTCTGCACCTCGTCGCCGAACCGCGCCGCGACCCCGAGCCGCTCGGTCCAGCGCTGCAAGGAGGTGGTCGCCTCGGCGTCGCTGAGCCCGTGCAGCCGGGCCAGGTAGTGCAGCTGGTCGCCGACCTCATCTTCGGGTAGAGGCCGCGCTCCTCCGGCATGTAGCCGATGCGCCGCCGCAGGTCGGCGTCGACGGACGGGCGCACCCTTCCAGCGCACCTCGCCCGCGTCGGCGGACAGCACCCCCAGCACGATCCGCATGGTGGTGGTCTTCCCCGCGCCGTTGCTGCCGACGAACCCGAACACCTCCCCGGGCTGCACGGCGAACGACACGTCGTCGAGGACTTGTCGTGACCCGAACCTCTTGGTGATCCCCCCGATGTCCAGCACGGATCCGACCCTAGTCACCGAAAGTGACAGACCTCCCGGTGGTCCCCGATCGTGGCCGGTGAGGGGGCGTGCAGCCACCGGCGGCCGCTGCCGCAGGCCGTCCCAGCTGTTGCGGCCCTATCCGGCCACTCATAGCGTCCGGGCCCAGGAGAGGGGGGTCTTCATGACCACAACGGACAAGACCGAGCCCGTCGAGGTCGACGAACGCACCGTGCGCAAGGCGGTGGGCGCGGCCGCCATGGGCAACCTCGTCGAGTGGTTCGACTACGGCATCTACAGCTACGTCGCCATCTACATCGCGATGAACTTCTTCCCCGGCGGCGACGAGAACGCCAACGTTGCGCTCACGTTCGCGCTGTTCGCCGTGGCCTACCTGGTGCGTCCGCTCGGCGGGACGATCCTGGGCCCGCTGGGTGACCGGATCGGACGCAAGCGGGTGCTCGCGCTGACGATCGTGGTGATGTCGGCGGCGAGCTTCGCGATCGGCCTGCTGCCGACGTTCGGGGCGATCGGGTGGGCAGCGCCGATCCTCCTCGTCGTGGCCCGGCTGATCCAGGGCTTCGCCACGGGTGGTGAGTACGGCGGCGCGGCCGCGTTCATCGCCGAGTACGCGCCGGACAAGCGGCGCGGCTTCTACTGCAGCTTCCTGGAGTTCGGCACGACCGGCGGGTTCGTCCTCGCGGCGGGCATGGTGACGCTGCTGCAGGTCGGGCTGTCGGACGCGGCGATGAGCTCGTGGGGCTGGCGCATCCCGTTCCTGATCGCCGGGCCGCTCGGCCTGGTCGGGCTCTACCTGCGGAGCAAGCTCGAGGACACGCCCGCCTTCCGGGAGCTCGAGGAGTCGGCGCAGGTGTCGGAATCGCCGCTGAAGGACACCCTGACGCGGCACCGGGGACCCGTCCTGACGTGCATCGGGCTGGTGCTGTTCTACAACGTCGCCGTCTACACGATCCTGTTCTACATGCCGACGTACCTGCAGACGACGCTCGGCCTCGAGGCCACGCCCGCGCTGCTCTACATCCTCGGCATGATGCTGATGATCATGTTCGTGATCATCCCGGTGGGTGCGCTGTCCGACCGCATCGGCCGCAAGCCGCTGATCGTGACCTCGTGCGTCGGGTTCATCGTGCTCGGCTACCCGTCCTTCGCGCTGCTCGCGATGGGCACGGTGCTGGGCACCGTCGGCGGGCTGGTGATCCTCGGCCTGCTGCTGGTGATGCTGCTCGGCACGATGTCGGCCACGCTGCCCGCGCTGTTCGACACCGACGTGCGCTACGGCGGCTTCTCCATCGGCTACAACCTGTCCACCTCGATCTTCGGTGGCACGGCGCCGCTCATCCTGACGGCGCTCGTGGACAGCACCGGCAACAACACGATGCCCGGGATCTACCTCGCGGTCGCCTCCCTGATCTCGCTGGTCGCGGTGATCAAGGTGGCGGAGAGCGCGCGGCGCCCGCTGCCCAAGGCGTCGGCGTCGGTGCTGCGCGCGCAACCGGCGTAGGGCCCCGGGCCGTCGCAGCAAGGTGGCGATACTGCCGTCCGGTGACAGAATTGCCACCTTGCCGGCGTTAGGGGCGCAGCGAGCGGCGGCGGAGGCGGCGGGTGAGCAGCCCGTGCCGCGGTGAGGCCAGCAGCGCGACGACGAAACAGGCGGTGCACACCAGGCCCATCGCCCCGGCGATCGAGCTGTCCACGCCGAGCGCGATCCCGTACCCGGCAGCGGCCCCGACCCAGCCGACGCCGACCGCGATCGCGACCATGACGACCAGCCGGTCGGTGAGCAGGTACGCGGTGGCCGCCGGGACGATCAGCATGGTCACCACGAGGATCGCGCCGACGGCGTCGAACGCGGCGACCGCGGTGACGGCCGCGGCCACGAGCAGGAGCCGGGAGAGCAGCTTCGGGCGCAGCCGCACCGTCGTCCCGAACTGCGGGTCGAAGGTGGTGGTCTTCAGCTCCTTCGACAGCAGCGCGACGAGCACCAGGTTGAGTAGTGCCACGACCGCCAGCACGAGCCCGGAGCGCACGACGTCGTGGCCCGCGATGGGCACGGTGTCGAACGGGACGAACGCGATCTCGCCGTAGATCGTGGAGTCGAGGTCGAGGTGGATGCCGTCGGCGTAGCGGGTGACCTCGAGGACCCCGAGGGAGAACAGGGCGGGGAACACGAGCGCGATCGCGGCGTCGGAGGCGACGAGCCCGGTGGCGCGCAGCGTCGATCGCGAGCACGCAGAGCACGGCGAACACCGCGGCGCCCGCCACCACCGGCAGTGGCGCGCGCGTCTGCGCGATCAGCCAGACCGCGACGATGCCGGGCAGCACGGCGTGGCTGACGGCATCGGCGAGCAGGGCCATCCGCCGCAGCACCAGGAACGGCCCCAGCAACCCGCAGGCCGTGCCCACCAGCCCGGCCACCACGATGATCACCAGGTCGTCGCTCATACAGCCTCCCGCGCCAGCCTGCGCAGCTGCCGCACCGCGTCCTCTCCGAGGCTGCCCGCCAGGTCGGCCGGGTCGGGTTCGCGCGCGTCCGGCAGCCGCACCGCGGCGCCGTGAGCGAGCCAGGCCGACCACAGGGCCCGACGTTCGGCGAGCTCATCGGCCGCGGCGCGACCCGCGGCGGTCAGGCTGCGCCCGTCGGGAGCGAGCAGGCCCCGGCGGCGCAGTGCCGCCCTGGCGAGCCGGTCTGCGAGACCGTGCCCGGGTGCCTCCGGCGCGGCAAGCACGGCCTCGCGGCGCACCTGCCGGCGCCGGGCGGTGAGCCGCAGTGCCCGCCACGCGACACCCCGCCCCGGGGCGAGGAGCACTGCGGCCAGCGCGACCGCGAAGCCGGTGAGCACGACGACCGGCCCCGTGGGCAGCTGACCGCGGGTGGCCGCGAGGGACCCGGTGACGCCGACGGCCGCGCCGACGACGCCGGCCAGCACCAGTACGTGGGGGAACCGGTCGGCGAGCTGCCGGGCGGTGACCGTGGGGATCACGAGCATCGCGACCATGAGGATCGCCCCGACGACGCGGACGCCGATGACGACCGCCACGACCAGCAGCAGCGTCATGACGGTCTCCAGCGCGCGCACCGGCAGGCCGATCGCGCCGGCGTAGGCGGGGTCGAACAGCGTGGCGGTGAGGGCGCGGCGGGCAACGGCCACCACGAGCAGGGCACCGGTCGCGACCACGGCCATCACGGCGACGTCGCGCTCCAGCAGCCCGGCGGCCTGCCCGAACAGGTAGTTCTCCAGCCCGGCCTGGTCGGCGTCGGCCGTGTTGGAGATGTGGGTGAGCAGCACGACCCCGAGCGCGAAGAAGCCCGACAGCACCACGCCGATCGCGGCGTCCGGGCGGATCCGGCTCGTGCGTTCGATCCCCACCATGAGCAGCGCCGCCACCAGCCCGGCGACCGCGGCGCCGAGCAGCAGCCCCGGCACGTCCTTCACGCCGGCGACGAGGAACGCCACGCACACGCCGGGCAGCGTCGAGTGCGCGACGGCGTCGCAGACCAGGCTCCGCCGCCGCAGCACCGCGAAGGCGCCCAGCACGCCGCTGGTGATCCCCAGCACGAGCGCGCCCGCGACGACGACCGAGTCGCTGTAGGGCAGGCCGAACAGGCTCGTCATCCGGCGCTCGTGAGGTCGACCCCGTAGGCCTCCCGCAGGGCGGCGGGCGTCAGCACCTCCGCCGTCGGACCGCAGCCCAGGGCACGCACGTTGAGCAGCAGCGTCCAGTCGAACGCGGCCCGCACCTGCGCCATGTCGTGGTGCACGACGATCACCGAGCCGCCGTCGTCGCGGATCCCGCCGAGCAGGTGCAGCAGGTCGGCCTGGGTGCGGGCGTCGATCCCGGCGAACGGCTCGTCCATCATCAGCACGGGCGCGCGCTGCGCCAGCGCGCGGGCGAGGAACACCCGCTGCCGCTGCCCGCCGGACAGCTGCCCGATCTGGCGGCGGCCGAAGCCCGCCATCCCCACCCGCTCCAGGCACTCCGCGGCGATCGCCCGGTCGGTCCGCCCGACCCGGCGGAACCACCCGGCCGACCGGTAGCGGCCCATCTCGACGACCTCGCGCACGGTGATCGGGAAGTCCCAGTCCACCGACTCGGCCTGCGGCACGTAGGCCACGTGGTCCAGTGCCGCCCGGCCGGTGGCCCCCTGGACGAGCACGCGGCCCGCGTCGGAGGGGACGAGCCCGAGGGCCGCCTTGAGCAGGGTGGACTTGCCCGCTCCGTTCGGCCCGACGATCGCACACAGCTGTCCGGCCGGGAACCGGGCGTCGACCTCCCACAGCACCGGCGCGGAGCGGTAGGACACGGTGAGTCCGCGGACGTCCAGCGCGGTGTCGGTGGAGGTCGCAAGCTCCGTGGCCGACCGTGAGCTCATCAGCATGGTCACCCTCCCAGTCCTTCGGCGATCCGGTCGGCGTTCGCGCGCAACATCCCGATGTACGTGCCCTCCGGCGTGCCGGGTTCACCGGCGGCGTCGGTGTAGAGCTCGCCGCCCACCCGCACCTGCGCGCCGCGCTGGGCGGCGGCGGCGATCAGCGCGTCGATCGTCTGGCGGGGCACGCTGGACTCGATGAACACCGCGGGCACGCCGCGGTCGGCGATCAGCTCGGCCACCCGCTCGATGTCGGCCGTGGTGGCCTCGGCCGCGGTGGAGATGCCCTGGATGCCGGCGACGTCGACGTCGTACCGGCGACCGAAGTAGGCGAACGCGTCGTGCGAGGTGACCAGCAGCCGCCGCTGTGGCGGGATCGGCTCCAGGCGCTGCCGGATGTAGCGGTCCACCTCGGTCAGCTCGGTCAGGTACGCGTCGAGGTTCGCCTGGTAGGTCGCCGCGTGCGCGGGGTCGCGCTCGGCCAGCGTCGCCGCGATCGTGCGGCACACCTGCTGCCACAGCGCGACGTCGAACCAGACGTGCGGGTCGTACTGCTCGCTCGCGCCGGGGGCGGGCGCGAGCAGCTGGTCGCGCGGCAGGTCGGCGGTGACGGCCACGGTGAGCTGTCGCTCGGCCAGGTCGGCGAGCAGGTCGGCCATCCGGCCCTCGAGCTCGAGCCCGCCGTAGAAGATGACGTCGGCCCGGCGCAGCGTCCGCACGTCGCGCGCGCTCGCCCGGAACAGGTGCGGGTCGACGCCGGGACCCATCAGCCCGGTCACCTCGACCCGCTCGCCGCCGATCCGGGCGACGGTGTCGGTGATGAAGTTCGTGGTGGTGGTGACGCGGAGGCGGCGGTCGCCGATGGGCTCGTCGCCCGCGGCCGGGGGAGCCACGCAGCCGGTGAGGCCGGCGAGGCCCAGCGCGGCGGCGGCCAGCACCGAGCGCCGCGGGACGCGCCGCGCGCCGTCCGGCATTAGCCACCTCTAATTGATACGTGAGCTTGAACTAACCGACTCCACCATACTGGGCTTCCCGCGATTCGGCGAGATCAACCTCGGCCGGCCCTCCGGCCGCTCGTTGCGCCGCCTACGCTCGGACGGGTGTTGCCGCGAACGGTCGAATGGGTGGACGGTCGGATCAGGCTGATCGATCAGACGGCGCTGCCGGAGCTGCGGCTCACCGACGTCGCGACGGTGGACGCGCTCATCGACGCGATCCAGCGGCTCGTCGTGCGCGGCGCCCCGGCGCTCGGGGCCGCGGGCGCGCTCGGGGTCGCCCTCGCCGCGGGGACCGCCACCGGGGCCGAGCTCGCCGCCGTCGCCGCACGGCTCGCCGCGGCCCGGCCCACCGCGGTGAACCTCGCGGTCGGGGTCCGGCGGGCCCTCGCGGCGGCGCCGCACGGCCCGGACGCGGTGCTCGACGCCGCGCTCGCGGTGCTCGCCGAGGACGCGGCCGCGTGCCGGGCGATCGGGGCGCGCGGCGCCGAACTGCTGGAGGAGCTCTGCGGACCGGCGCCGCTGCGGGTGCACACCCACTGCAACGCCGGGGCACTGGCCTGCGTGGAATGGGGTACGGCGCTGGGCGTGGTCCGCTCGCTGCACGAGGCGGGCCGGGTGGCCCACGTCGTCGCCGACGAGACGCGTCCGCTGCTGCAGGGCTCCCGGATCACCGCCGTCGAGCTGTCCGAGCTGGGCGTCCCGTACCGGATCGTGGTCGACGGCGCCGGTCCCTCGATCATCGCGCGCGGGCTCGTCGACGCGGTCGTGGTCGGCGCCGACCGGGTCGCGGCCAACGGTGACATAGCCAACAAGATCGGCACCTATCCGCTCGCGCTCGCCGCGGCCCGCGCCGGGATCCCGTTCGTCGTCGCGGCGCCGGAGTCGACGCTCGACCCGGACACCCTCGACGGCGCCGCCATCGAGATCGAGGAGCGGGCGCCCGACGAGGTGCTCGGCGCCGGGGTCGCGCCGGCCGGCAGCGCGGCCTGGAACCCCGCCTTCGACGTGACTCCGTCCGACCTCGTGACGGCCGTCGTCACCGAGGACCGGGTGTGGCGCCCGTGACGCGCGTGCCCACCTCCGCCCGGGGCATCGGGGGCGCGCCGTTCCGGCTGATGCTCGGCGCCACCGTCCTCGCGTTCAGCGGGTACGCGCTGCTGCTGCCGGTCGTGCCGCTGTGGGTGGCGCGTGGCGGCTCCGGCGCGTTCGGCGCAGGTGCGACCACCGGCGTACTGATGCTCGCCACGGTGGTCACCCAGCTCGGCGTGCCGTGGATGCTCGCCCGGATCGGGCACCGGTGGGTGCTCGCGATCGGGTCGGTGCTGCTCGGGGCGCCCGCGCCACTGCTCGCGCTGTCGCCGGCGCTGGCCCCGGTGCTGGGCGTCTCCGTCCTGCGCGGCATCGGGTTCGGGATGCTCACCGTCGCCGGCGGCGCGCTCGTCGCGGAGCTCGTGCCGCGCGCCCAGCACGGGCGGGCCGCAGCCCGGTACGGCCTGGCGGTCGGGCTGCCGCAGCTCGGGCTGCTCGCCGCGGGCGTGGCGGTGGTCGACCAGCTGGGGTTCACCGTGGTGTTCCTCGCGGCCGGGGTGGCGCCGGTGCTCGGCGCGCTGCTCGTGCCACTGATCGGGCCCGCCGGTGGCGACGGGGCCGACCCGCTCGCCGGGCCGGCCGGGGCCGGGATGCTGGCCCGGTCGGCGTTCGCGCCCGTGCTGGCGATGATCGCCTGTTCGATCGCGCAGGGCGGGCTGATCACGTTCCTGCCGCTGGCCGCGCCCGACGCGGGGCTGCTCGTGGCCCTCGCCCTGCTGGCGACGTCGGCGGGAGCGCTGCTCGGGCGGCTGCTGGCGGGCGAGCTGGTGGACCGGCGCGGGTGGGGCGCCCGCCTGCTCGCGCCCGGGATGCTGCTGACGGCCGCCGGGATGGTGGCCGAGGTCATCGCCGTCACGACCGGCGGCGGAGTGCTGCTCGCGGTGGGGGCGGGCGTCGTCGGCGTCGGGTTCGGCGTGGTGCAGAACGCCTCGCTCACCGCGCTGTTCACCGCGTTCGGCAGCGCCCGGTACGGGGCCGCGAGCGCGGCCTGGAACATCGCCTACGACGCGGGCACCGGCGTCGGCGCCGTCGGCCTCGGGGCGGTGGCGGAGCCGTTCGGGTTCGCGGCCGCGTTCGGGACGTCCGCGGCGCTGCTGGGCGGCACCGCCCTCCTCGCTCGCACCCGCCGCCGCTGACGCCGGCCATCGGGACTACGCGGGGGCGGCCGTGGGGAGGCCGTGCTCCGCGGCCGCGTCGAGGAGCCGCTGGTCGTAGCTGAGCAGGACGTCGACCTCCTCGCGGATCAGGAGCGCGGTGGCGAGGTGGATGGCGTCCAAGGAGCGGAGCATCGGGTCGGGCAGCCGGCTGGCGGACTCCAGAAGCGCCGGGGTCAGTTCGATCTGATTCACATCCGCGAGCATCAGGTCGGTGCGCGGCAGCTGATCGGCGGCGACGCGGAGCGTGCTTCGCCGCGCTTCGACAGCCAGGAGCGCGCTGGAAACCGTCGGCTTGTCGCCGATCGCCCGGGACAGTGCGGCTGACTCGGGCTCCTGCCATACCGTCTTCAGGAACGCCGACGTGTCCAGGTAGATCAATAGCGTTCCTCGTCGCGCATCTCCTGCAGCACCTCGCTCAGCGGCCGCGCGCCAGGTGGGGCGGGTGGTGGGGGCAGATGATCCATCAAGTTCCCCGTCGCCCGCCGCAGCTGCCCCGCCGCCTCCAGTCGGTCGAGGATCGACCCCGGCTCCTCCGCGGGCACCAGGTACGCGACGAGCTTGCCCCGTTCGGTCACCGGCACCCGCTTCCCGGCCTTGGCCATCGCGACGTACCGCGACGCGTGCTGGCGCAGTTCGCGGATGCCGATGCTCTCGGGCTGGCTCATCTCACCAAGGTAGCACGTAGGTGCTACATAGTTTCAGTGTCCACGCGCGATCCATTCCTCCAGGTGCGGCAGCTCGCTGCCGATCGTGGTGGAGTCGCCGTGCCCGGTGCGCACGGTGGTGTCGCCGGGCAGGGTGAGCAGCTTCTCCCGGATCGACTCGATGATCGTGTCGAACGAGGAGTAGGACCGTCCGGTCGCGCCGGGGCCGCCGTTGAACAGGGTGTCGCCGGTGAAGACCGTGCCGAGCTCGGGGGCGTACAGGCAGCTGGAGCCGGGGGAGTGGCCAGGGGTCTGCAGCACCCGCAGCACGACCCCGCCGGCGGTGACCACGTCGCCGTCGGCGAGTTCCCGGTCGGGCTTCCGGTCCGGGTGGGTCATCTCCCACAGCGGTGCTTCGGCCGGGTTGAGCAGGATCGGCGCGCCGAACCGGTCGGCCAGGGCCGGGGCCTGGTTGACGTGGTCGTCGTGGGCGTGCGTGCAGACGACCGCCACCACCCGCCGGTCCCCGACCGCGGCGGCGATCTCGTCGGCGTCGTGGGCGGCGTCGATGACGGCGACCTCGCGGTCGTCGCCGACGATCCAGACGTTGTTGTCGACGTCCCAGGTGCCGCCGTCGAGGGAGAAGGTGCCGGACGTGACGACGTGGTCGACGGGGCTCATCGCACGTCCTCGCTGGCGCTCTTCCGGCGCTGCGCGCGGGCGCTGTGTCGATGGTTCGCTCGCTGACGCTCGCTCACAGGACCACCACCGACCGCAGCACCTCGCCCTTGTGCATCTTCTCGAAAGCGGCCTCGACACCGTCGAGCGGGATCGTCTCGGTGACGAACTTGTCCAGCGGGAGCCGGCCCTGCAGGTGCAGGTCGACCAGCATCGGGAAGTCACGGGAGGGCAGGCAGTCGCCGTACCAGGACGACTTGGTGGAGCCGCCGCGGCCGAAGACGTCGATCAGGGGCAGATCGACGGTCATGTCCGGGGTGGGGACGCCGACCAGGACCGCGGTGCCGGCCAGGTCGCGGGCGTAGAAGGCCTGCTTGAAGGTCTCCGGCCGGCCCACGGCGTCGACGACGACGTTGGCGCCGTTGCCGTCGGTGAGCTCCTTGACGGCCTCGACGACGTCCTGCTCGCGGGCGTCGATGGTGTGGGTGGCGCCGAACTCCTTGGCCCACTCCAGCTTCCGCGGGTCCATGTCGACGGCGATGATCGTGGACGCGCCGGCGAGCTTGGCGCCGGCGATGGCGGCGTCGCCGACGCCGCCGCAGCCGATCACGGCGATGGAGTCGCCGCGGCCGACCTTGCCGGTGTTGATGGCGGCGCCGATGCCGGCCATCACGCCGCAGCCGAGCAGGCCGGCGACCTCGGGCTTGGCCGCGGGGTCGACCTTGGTGCACTGGCCGGCGTGGACGAGGGTCTTCTCGATGAACGCGCCGATGCCCAGGGCCGGGGTGAGCTCCTGCCCGGACTCCAGGGTCATCTTCTGCGTGGCGTTGTGGGTGGAGAAGCAGTACCAGGGCTCACCGCGGCGGCACGCGCGGCAGGTGCCGTCCACGGCACGCCAGTTGAGGATGACGAAGTCGCCGGGGGCGACGTCGGTGACGCCCTCGCCGACGGCCTCGACGATGCCGGCGGCCTCGTGGCCGAGCAGGAACGGGAACTCGTCGTTGATCCCGCCCTCGCGGTAGTGCAGGTCGGTGTGGCAGACCCCGCAGGCCTGCACCTGCACGACCGCCTCGCCCGGCCCCGGGTCGGGCACGGTGATGGTCTCCAGCGTGACCGGCTCGCCCTTGCGGTGCGCCACGACTCCGCGGACCTGTTGCGGCATGGTGCTTCCCATCCTCGACGTCGGAATTGCATGCGCAGCCTGCCATGCGTGCGCGGCGCCGGTAGGTTGCGGCACGTGATCGAGTACGTGGACGAGGGCGATGTCGCGGTGCTGCGGCTGGCGCACGGCAAGGTCAGCGCGATGGATATGGAGCTGTGCGAGGCGATCGCCGAACGGTTCCGGGCGCTGGCGACCGACCCGGCGCGGGCCGTCGTCCTCACCGGAACGGACCACACCTTCTCGGCAGGTGTCGACCTGCGGCGGTACCTCGACGAGGGGGAGCCGTACGTGCGGCGGTTCCTGCCCGCGCTCGCCGACGCGTTCCGGGCGGCGTTCGAGCTGTCCAAGCCGGTCGTGGCGGCCGTCAACGGGCACGCCATCGCGGGCGGATGCGTGCTGGCCGCGTGCGCCGACGTCACGCTCATGGCCGACGGCGACGGCCGCATCGGCGTGCCCGAGATCAAGGTCGGGGTGCCGTTCCCGCGGATGGCCGTCGAGGTCCTGCGGTACGCCGTGGGTGATGTCGCGGCGCGCCGGCTGATCCTCGGTGCGCGCACCCACCGGCCCCGTGACGCGCAGGCCGTCGGCCTCGTCGACGAGGTCGTGCCCGTCGACGAGCTGCTGCCGCGGGCCGTCGAGGCCGCGCGGTCGCTCGCCGCCGACGTCCCGCCCGACACGTTCGCGGCCATGAAGGCGCAGCTGCGGCGCGAGGCCCTCGAGCGCACCGACCGGTACGCCGACGAGGAGGACGCCGTCACCGCCCTGTGGAGCCGCCGCGCCACCGACGGGTGGACCGCCGACTACCTGGCGGCCGTCACGCGGAGGTGAGCGTGCCGATCGCGGCGTCGACGTAGCGGCGCAGTGCGTCACCGCTCGGCGCGGCGGCCGGTGTGGCGTGGGTCAGCTGGGCGTGCCCGAGGTACGACGTGTAGGCCAGCAGGCTGCGATGTCGGGCGTCCTCGGGTGGGAACCCGAGCTCACCGAACAGCGCGGTGAGGTAGGTCAGCCGGCGTTCGGTGACGCGGGCGAGCACCGGGGCGACCAGCGGGTGCCCCGCGGTCGGCTGCAGCGCGAGCTCCACTGCGGCGCCCGTCGGCCGGTCCTCGTGCTCGCCGAGGGCGATGGCGAGGACGGCCCGCAGCCGCGCGCGGACGTCCGGTTGGGCCTCGACGAGCGCGATGACCTCCTCGGTCTCGGTGCGCTCCCAGTGCAGCAGGGCCGCCTCGAGCAGGGCGTCGCGCCCGGGGAAGTGCCAGTAGAAGCTACCCTTCGTGGTGCCGAGCCGGGCGGCGAGCGGTTCGACGGCGACCGCGGCGGCGCCGCCCTCGGCGAGCGCCTCGTAGGCCGCCACGGTCCAGTCCCATGCTGTGAGTCGCTTCCGCTCCGCCACGACCGTACGGTAGCGTACGGTCATTCCATACGGTGGCGTACGGAGGTCGTCATGGTGCACAACGTCCACGAGCGCGTGCTGCCGGTTCCGGTGGCCGACGTCGAACCGCTGCTCGACGGGCTCGGCGGCCCGGACGACCGGCTCTGGCCGTCCCCGGCGTGGGCGCCGATGGTGCTCGACGGGCCGCTGCGCATCGGCGCGTCCGGTGGGCACGGCCCGATCCGGTACCGGGTCACGGCGTACGAGCCGGGGCGGATGGTCGAGTTCACGTTCCACCCGCGGGTGGGGCTGCACGGGCGGCACACGCTGATCGCCGAGCCGGCCGGCCCGTCGCGGACCGTGCTGCGCCACGTCGTCGAGGGCCGAACGGCCGGGCGCGTGCTGCTGCTGTGGCCGCTGGCGATCCGGTGGTTGCACGACGCCGTGCTGGAGGACCTCCTCGACCGGGCCGAGGCCGAGCTCGGGACCGGCCCGGCGCGGCCCGCCTGGTGGTCGCCGTGGGTGCGGCTGCTGCAGCCGCTCGAAGTGCCGCGGGCGCGCGAGGTGGACCTGCCGGCCACCGCACTGCTCGCCGGAGCCCTGGAACGCGTCGACTGGGCCGACGCGTACGCGGTCGTGTGCCACCCGGGCATGCCCACCGATCCGCAGGCCTGGGCGGATGCGATCTTCCGCGACCCGCCGCGTTGGGTGGTCGCGCTGCTCGGCCTGCGGCAGGCCGTGGTCGGGCTCGTCGGCATCGAGCGCGACGACGGCACCGCGTTCGACACGCTCGCCCGCACGGACGACGAGGTGCTGCTCGGCACCGACGCGGGGCACCTCGACTTCCGCGCCTCGGTGCGGCGGGAGCCGGACCGCGTGGTGCTGAGCACGGTCGTCCAGGTGCACAACGCACGTGGCCGCGCCTACTCGGCGCTGGTGCGGCGGGTGCACCCGGTGGTCGTGCGGGCGATGCTGACGCGCGCGGCGCGGCGGCTCTCCCGCGCGCCGCGCGTGGCGCCGACCCGCGCGAGCGGCACGTTCGCGCGATAGGTTCGCGCGAACGGGCCGTTCGCGCGATGGGTGCCTCAGTGCAGCGGCGCCGGCTCGCCCAGCGCCTCGGCGATGAGCGGCGGGATCGGCCGCTTCCCCGATCCGTCCGTGGCGATCACGACGTAGACGGTGCGGCCCGCGCAGGTGACCTCGGCCCCGTCCCGGCGCACCTCGAAGTCCAGCGCGAAGCTGGTGCGGCCGACGCGGGCGGTGGAGACCGCGACCTCGATCGCGTCCTGCCAGCGCACCCCGGCCTTCCAGTCGATCTCCGAGTGGACGAGCTGCACGTCGTACCCCGCCTCGATCATCGCGTGGTAAGGCGCTCCCCGAGCGGTGAAGAACGTGGCCATCGCCTCGTCGAACCAGGTGAGGTACCAGCCGTTGAAGACCACGCCCTGGGCGTCGATCTCCATGTACCGGACGGTGACCGGGTGGATGACGACGTCGCTCATCCCCGCGAGTGCTCCGCCGGGCCGAACACCACGAGCACCGACAGGTCCTCGGTGACGTCGGTGAACCGATGCGCCTCCCCGGCCGGGACGAAGACGACCGAGCCGGGACCGACCGGGGTCTCACCGGAGTCCGCGACGAGCCGGGCGGCGCCCCTCAGCACGACGTAGATCTCGTCCTCGGTGTGCGGCTGCTGGCCGTCGACACCGTCGGCGGGGATGCAGTAGGTGCCCAGCGACAGGTCGGGCACCCGCAGGTGCTCGACGTAGTTGCTCTGTCTGCCGTCCGGCAGCACGAACTCGTGCGCGCCCTGCACCACCTGCATGCCCGGACCGTACCGGGTGCCGGCGTCCGTCGTGATCACGTCGTGCCGGGGAGCACGCGGTCGACGAACGCAGTGACCTCCGCGAGGACCTCGTCCCGGTTGGTCTCGTTGAAGACCTCGTGGCGGGCGCCGGCGTGGACCCGCTCCTCGAACCGGTTCCCACGCAGGAGCTCGATGCCCTCACGGGTCCCGTCGATCGGTACCAGCCGGTCGTCCGCGCCGTGCACCCAGAGCGTGGGCAGGTCGCCCAGCCCGCCGTCCGCGCGGATCCGGTCCAGGCACGCGGCGAGTGCCTCGAGGGTCGGCCGGGCGAACCTCCCGTGCCACACCAGGGGGTCGGCGGCGTAGGCCGCACCGACGGCCGGGTCGCGGGAGAGAGTGTCGGGGTCGATCGGGGTGTCGGGGATCTCGTCGAGGGCGAGCAGCGTGTTCACCGTGTCCCAGCGGCCGAGAACGGGACCGGACAGGACGAGCGCGGCCAGTTCGTCGCCGTACCGCTGCGCGTACCGGGCCGCGATCATGCCGCCCATCGAGTGCCCGACGAGCACGGTCGGCAGGCCCGGGTCGCGGTCGCCGGCGCGTCCGGCGAGCTCGTGGAAGTCGGCCACGACCTGCTCGTAGTCGCCGACGAGCACCCGCTCACCCGCGCTCTTGCCGTGCCCCACGTGGTCGACGCCGTGGACGACCGCGCCGTGGCGGACGAGCGCGTCGGCGACGTGCTCGTACCGGCCGATGTGCTCGCCGTAGCCGTGGCACAGCAGCGCGATGTAGCGCGCGTCCTCCCGCGGCCACGTGCGGGCGACGAGCTCGCCCCCGTGGCCCGGGTACGTCCACTCCTGCGATTCCGCCATTCGCATCCTCCTGCCCAGGCGCTTCGCGCTCGTGAGTGGAAGACGTCGTCCGCGCGACGTTTTCCACTCACGGGTGCGAAGCGCGTTCTCGGATCGTCCGGTTGACCGCGCGCCCGAACGCCGTGACGACGCCCCGCACGGTCACGGGCTTGAGCTGCGAGAGGGCCTCCGCCAACCGGCGGCGCTCGTCGGCCGGGCGGCCGCGGTCGCGGTAGGGCTGCAGCACCTCGTCCTGGAACATCTTCATCAAGTCCTCGGCGAGCGCCGTGGTGTGCTGCTCGATGAGGTCGTGCGCCCGCCGCCAGAGCTCGGTGGGCAGCCCCGAGTCGAGGACGGCGAGGCCACCGCTCAACGTGCCGGTGCCGTGCAGCCGCACCCGGCCGTCGTCGAGCAGGGTGATCGCGCCGAGGCCGACCAGTGCCTCGACGTCGGCCGCGGTGAGCGGGCGGCCCGCGCGCCGGTCGAGCTCGGCCCGGTCGACCTCTTCGAGCTGCTCGGGCACCCACGGTGTGAGGAGTGCCCGCTGCAGTGCGAGCTCCGCGGCGCCTGCCGTCTGCGGCAGCCGCTCCAAGTGGCCCTCGATGGCCGACAGCGTGAACCCGAGCGCCGAAAGTTCGCTCACCAGCTCCAGCCGCGCCACGTGGTCCGGCCCGTAGAGGCCGGTGCGCCCGCGCAGCTGCGGCGGCGGCAGCAGCCCCCGCCCGGCGTAGAAGCGGATGTTGCGCACCGTGATCCCGGTGCGCGCGGCCAGCTCGTCGATCGTGAGGAGCGCCTGCTCCTGCTCCGGTGCCGCCATGGGCTGGAGGGTAGCGCGAAGCTTGACCTATGTGACAGCGCTGCTGTAACAATCCTGACATGAGTGAGATCCCCGAGGCATTCGTCTACGACGCCATCCGCACGCCGCGCGGCCGGGGCAAGGCCTCGGGCTCGCTGTACGAGGTCAAGCCCGTCTCGCTGGTCGTCGGGCTGATCCAGGAGCTGCGGGCGCGCTACCCGGAGCTCGACCCCGCGACGATCGACGACGTCGTGCTCGGCGTCGTCTCGCCGATCGGGGACCAGGGCGGCGACATCGCCAAGACCGCCGCCATCCTCGCCGGTCTCCCGGAGACCACGGCGGGCATGCAGCTCAACCGCTTCTGCGCCTCCGGGCTCGACGCGGTCAACAACGCCGCCCACCAGGTGCGCGCCGGGATGGCCGACTTCGTGCTCGCGGGCGGCGTGGAGGCGATGTCCCGGGTGCCGATGGGCTCCGACGGTGGCGCCTGGGCGATGGACCCGGAGACCTCCTACGAGACCGGCTTCGTGCCGCAGGGCATCGGCGCCGACCTGATCGCCACCCTCGAGGGCTGGAACCGCGACGACGTCGACGCGTACGCGCTCGAGTCGCAGACCCGCGCGGCGAAGGCATGGGCCAACGGCTACTTCGCCCGCTCGGTCGTCCCCGTCAAGGACCGCAACGGGGTCACGGTGCTCGACCGCGACGAGCACGTGCGCGCCGGCACCACGCTGGACGCGCTCGGCTCGCTGCAGCCGTCGTTCGCGATGATCGGCGACCAGGGCGGGTTCGACGCGGTGGCGCTGCAGCGCTACCACTGGGTCGAGCAGATCGACCACGTGCACACGGCGGGCAACTCGTCGGGCATCGTCGACGGCGCCGCGCTCGTGCTGCTGGGCACCGAGGAAGCGGGGAAGGCGGCCGGGCTCACCCCGCGCGCCCGGATCCTGTCCACCGCCCTCTCCGGCGCCGACCCCACGATCATGCTGACCGGCCCCGCGCCCGCCACCCGCAAGGCGCTCGCCCGCGCCGGGATGACTGCCGACCAGATCGACCTGTTCGAGATGAACGAGGCGTTCGCCGCCGTCGTGCTCCGGTTCATGAAGGACATGGGCGTGCCGCACGAGAAGGTCAACGTCAACGGCGGCGCCATCGCGATGGGCCACCCGCTGGGCGCCACCGGCGCCATGATCCTCGGCACCCTGATCGACGAGCTGGAGCGCCGCGACCAGCGCTTCGGCGTCGCCACGCTCTGCGTCGGCGGCGGCATGGGCATCGCCACGGTCGTCGAGCGCCTCTCCTGAAGGGATACGTAGTGACTGAGCAGAAGGCTCCATCTACCCGCCCCGCCGGCTCCGCAGGCTCCGCCGACTTCCATCCCCCGGTCCGCTGGGAGAAGGGCGAGGACGGGATCGTCGTCGTCACCCTCGACGACCCGGGCCGCAGCGCCAACACCATGAACGACCGCTACGTCGCCGCAATGGGCGAGTGCGTGGACGCGTTGGCGGCCGCCAAGGACGACATCACCGGCGTGATCGTGACGTCAGCGAAGAAGACCTTCTTCGCCGGCGGTGACCTCGACTCCATGAGCAAGGCGACGCCCGCCGACGCGCCCGCCGTCATGGAGAACTCGATGCGGGTGAAGGGGCAGCTGCGCAAGCTGGAGAAGCTGGGCAGGCCGGTGGTCGCGGCCATGAACGGCACCGCCCTCGGCGGCGGCCTGGAGATCGGGCTGGCCTGCCACCACCGCATCGGGCTCGACGCCAAGGGCGTGGTCTACGGGCTGCCCGAGGTGACGCTCGGCCTGCTGCCCGGCGGTGGCGGCGTGGTGCGCACCGTGCGGATGCTCGGCATCGCGAACGCGGTGATGAACGTGCTGGTGCAGGGGCAGCGGCACAAGCCGGCGAAGGCGCTCGAGATCGGGATCATCGACGAGCTGGCGACGAGCCACGAGGAGATGCTGACGAAGGCGCGCGCCTGGATCGCCGCCAACCCGGAGGCCGCGCAGCCGTGGGACAAGCCCGGTTACAAGGTCCCCGGCGGCACCCCGTCGACCCCGAAGCTGGCCGCGATGCTCCCGGCGTTCCCGGCCAACCTCCGCAAGCAGCTCAAGGGCGCCCCGATGCCGGCGCCGCGCAACATCCTCGCCGCCGCCGTCGAGAGCACGCAGGTCGACATCGAGACCGCCTTCCGGATCGAGGCGCGCTACTTCACCGAGCTGGTCACCGGCCAGGTCGCGAAGAACATGACCAAGGCGTTCTTCTACGACCTGCAGGCGATCAACGGCGGGAAGTCGCGGCCCGACGGCTACGAGCGCTGGCAGCCCACCAAGGTCGCGGTGCTCGGCGCCGGGATGATGGGCGCCGGCATCGCCTACACCTGCGCATTGTCGGGCTGGGAGGTCGTGCTCAAGGACGTCTCGCTCGAGGCGGCGCAGAAGGGCAAGGCCTACTCCGAGGCCCTGGTCGCGAAGGGCGTCAAGCGCGGGAAGACCACGCAGGAGAAGGGCGACGCGCTGCTCGCCCGGATCACCCCCACCGCCGACTACGCGGACCTCGCCGGTTGCGACATCGTCATCGAGGCCGTGTTCGAGTCCGTCGAGCTCAAGCACCAGGTGTTCCAGGAGGCGGCGAAGCACCTCGCCCCCGACGCCCTGCTGTGCTCCAACACCTCGACGCTGCCCATCACCGAGCTGGCGAAGGGCGTCGACCGGCCGGCCGACTTCATCGGCCTCCACTTCTTCTCCCCGGTCGACAAGATGCCGCTGGTGGAGATCATCCGCGGCGAGCGGACGTCGGACGCCGCGCTCGCCAAGGCGTTCGACGTGACGCTGGGGATGAAGAAGACCCCGATCGTCGTCAACGACAGCCGCGGCTTCTTCACCAGCAGGGTGATCGGCACGTTCCTCAACGAGGGCGTCGCGATGATCGCCGAGGGCATCGACCCGCAGACGATCGAGCAGGCATCCGCGCAGGCCGGCTACCCCGCCCCGGTGCTGCAGCTGATGGACGAGCTGACGCTCACGCTGCCGCAGAAGATCCGCAAGGAGACCCGGGCCGCGGTCGAGGCCGCGGGCGGTACCTGGCAGGCGCACCCGTCCGAGGCCGTGATCGACCGGCTGGTGGAGGAGTTCGACCGCAAGGGCAAGAGCTCCGGTGCAGGCTTCTACGAGTACGCCGACGGCAAGCGGGTGCGGCTGTGGCCGGGGCTGCGCGAGCACTTCGGGGCCACGAACCACGACGTCGACCTGCGCGAGCTGTCCGAGCGGATGTTGATCATCGAGGCGCTCGAGACCGTCAAGTGCTTCGACGAGGGCGTGCTCACCTCGGTGCCCGACGCCAACATCGGCTCGATCTTCGGCATCGGCTTCCCGGCCTGGACCGGTGGGGTCATGCAGTACATCGAGGGCTACCCGGGCGGGCCCGCCGGGTTCGTGGCCCGCGCCGACGAGCTCGCGGCCAAGCACGGCGCCCGCTTCGAGGTGCCGGCGAGCCTGCGCACCCGCGCCGGGCAGGCAGCGACCACGGCGGCCTGAGGGGATTGCAGCAAAGCCACTTTCATGCAACCACGTTGCGTGAAAGTGGCTTTGCTGCAACGCGCCACCGCGCCCCTCCGGGGCTCGGGTGTGCTCAGCGGGGCACGGTCGGCTGGAGGACCGCCTCCACGACGGCCTCGGTGCGCAGGTGCGTGCCGGACTGGTATCCCGGATCGCGCACCATGTCCGAGAACGCCCGGCGGCTCGGGTAGGAGACCAGGAGCACGGCGTCCCACGCCTGGCCCTGCTCGGCCACGATCGGGTCGGCACCGTGGCCGAAGTAGAGCACGGTCGCGCCCACCTGCTCGGCGTACGGCGTGAAGTGGGCGAGGTACTCGTCGTAGCGCTCCGCGCCGCCCTCGGCGAACCGGAGCAGGTTGAGCATGACGATCGGCTGGTCGGGGTCGGCGGCGAGGAACGCCTTCATGTCGGCCCCGGTCGGGTTCACTGCCATGGCGCCATCCTCGCGCGCTGTGACGCTCCCGGCGCCCCGCCCGTCCCCGATCGGACGACTCGGGCATCCTGGACGCGTGGTGGACTGGGTGTTCTCGATCGTGGACCGGCTGGGTGCCGTGGGCGTCGGCCTGCTCATCTTCCTCGAGAACGTGATCCCACCGATCCCTTCCGAGGTGATCCTCCCGCTCGCCGGGTTCCGCGCTCGCACCGGCTCGCTGAACATCCTGGCGGTCTGGCCTGCGGCCACGGCCGGGTCGGTCCTGGGTGCGCTGGTGCTCTACGGCCTGGGCGCGTGGCTCGGCTACGAGCGGCTCCACCAGCTGGCGGGCCACCGCTGGTTCGTGCTGGCCAGCCAGAAAGACATCGAGCGCGGTGACGCGCTGTTCGACAGGCACGGCGGCAAGGTCGTGCTGCTGGCGCGCTGCGTGCCGCTGATCCGCAGCGTCGTGTCGGTCCCGGCCGGGATCGCGGGGATGCCGCTGACGCGGTTCGTGCTGCTCACGGCGATCGGCAGCGGCGTCTGGAACGCGACGTTCCTCTGGCTGGGGTGGATTCTCGGCGAGAACTGGGGGCAGGTGGAGGGTTGGCTTGGCCCGATCACCTACGTCGTGGTCGGGCTGCTGGTGGTCGGGGTGGTGATCCTGGTCGTGCGCAGGATGCGCCATCGCGCCGCGCGCGAGGAGGAGAAGGCGGCCCGGGAGGCGGGCGGTCCGGCCGATGCGGATGCGACTCGCCCGATTCCGCGGGTGCCGGGGCCGGAGCACGCCGGCTCGCGTCCCCCGGTTGCGCCCGCGCCTCACGGGCAGCACGGGCCCGCTCGGCCCGGCGACGGCCGGGTTCCGCCGAGCGCGCGGCCACCGGTATCCGGTCCGCCGCCGTTCCCGGGCCGCCCGCCCGCCCCGGGCCAGCCTGCCCCGGGGGGAAGGCCGCCGGGCCCGGCGCAGGGGCCGGGACGAAGGTCTCGGTGACACGGGCTTGCCCGGCGCCGTCCCGCTGCGCCATGCTCCGCCGGTTGAACCCGCAACCGGGCGGGGCGCAGAACGAGGTGGACGTGGCAACGGAGCAGGAGTGGGTCGAGGACCGGCTGCGTTTCGCGCTCGGTGACCGTGACCTGGATCCCGGGTCGGACGGGCCTCCGGACGGCACCGCGGCGGTCGGTCCGCTGGCCGGTGAGTTCGTGCGCCTCGCCACGGTGCTCGCCGACGCCACCACCGTGCACGGTGTGCTGGAGCGGGTCGTGCACGCCGGCCGGAACGTTGTCCCGGGCGCCGATCTCGTCAGTGTGACGATGCGGGCGCCCGGCGGGTTCCACACGCCGGTGCAGACCGACGAGCTGGCGAGCCGGCTCGACGAGGTGCAGTACCGGTTCGACGAGGGCCCGTGCGTGGAGGCCACCCGCACCGCCGGGCTGGGGCTGTCGTTCTGCGCGGATCTCGGCGCGGGCGAGGAGTATCCACGCTTCGGGCCGGCTGCCGCGCGCCTGGGTGTCCGCAGCGTGCTCGCGGTGGGACTGTTCCCGCACGGGGGCGACGCGCCGCGGATGGGCGCGCTCAACTTCTACTCCCATGAGGTCGGCGGGCTCGACGAGGTGGACCGCGACATCGCGCTCGTGCTCGCCGCGCACGCCGCGACCGCACTCGCGGCCACCACGGTCTGCGCGACCGCGGAGCTGGAGGCGGCGCAGCTGCGGCAGGCGCTCAGCACCCGCGACGTCATCGGGCAGGCCAAGGGCATCCTCATGGAGCGCCGGAAGATCTCCGCCGACGAGGCGTTCGAGGCGCTGCGGGCCGCCTCGCAGGCCCTCAACATCAAGCTCACCCAGGTGGCGCAGACCCTCGTGGAGCGCCGCACCGAGCTCTGAGGCCCGACCGTCCGATCCGGGGCGCCGCCGCCCTCCTCCTCCGTCGCCACCCGGTCCGTCCCCCGGGTCCGGCGTCCCTGCCACCTGTCGCCTTGACACTGCTACCGCTCGGGCTGCATGGTTAGGTACATGAGTAATGAACCGACGGGCCGAGGCACTCGGTGGTCGGGGTGAAGGACGACGGACGGCCGCTCTTCCTGCAGATCGCGGAGCAGATCGAGAACGCAATCGTCGACGGGTCGCTCGCCGAGGAGGCGCAGGCGCCATCGACCAACGAGCTCGCGGCCTTCCACCGCATCAACCCGGCCACCGCGGCGAAGGGCGTGAACCAGCTCGTGCCCGACGGGGTCCTCTACAAGAGACGGGGGATCGGGATGTTCGTCGCATCCGGCGCGCGGACCCTCCTGCTGGAGCGCAGGCGCGAGGACTTCGCGCGGCAGTACGTGGCCCCGCTGCTGGCGGAGGCGCGCAAGCTCGGGATGGACACCGAGCAGATCAAGAAGCTGATCGATGTCTGGGGGGACCAGGAATGACCGCGGTCAGGATGAGCGGGGTGACGAAGCGCTACGGCGACGTCACCGCCCTCGACGGGGTGAGCGTCGAGCTCGCCGAGAACCGGATCCACGGCCTGCTCGGCCGCAACGGCGCGGGCAAGACCACGCTCATGCAGGTGCTCACGGGCCAGGCCTTCGAGACGGCCGGCACGGTCGAGGTCTTCGGGGAGCACCCGTACGAGAACGCCCGGGTGCTGAACCGGGTGTGCTTCATCAAGGAGAGCCAGCGCTACCCCGACGCGTTCCGCGTGAAGCACGCCCTGCGTGCCGCCGAGCTGCTCCACCCCAACTGGGACCCGGCCTTCGCCGACGAGCTCATGGCGGACTTCGCGCTGCCGGCCAACCGCCGGATCAAGAAGTTGTCACGCGGCATGCTGTCGGCGGTCGGGGTGGTCATCGGGCTGGCCTCCCGCGCCCCGCTGACGTTCTTCGACGAGCCCTACCTCGGACTCGACGCCGTCGCACGCCAGCTGTTCTACGACCGGTTGCTCGCCGACTATTCCGAGCACCCGCGCACGGTCGTTCTCTCCACACACCTGATCGACGAGGTCAGCGACCTGATCGAGCACGTCGTGCTGATCGACAGGGGACGGATCCTGATCGACGAGGACGCCGGCACCCTGCGCAGCGCCGCGGTCACCGTCACCGGGCCGGTCGGCGCCGTCGAGTCCTTCGTGGCGGGTCGCACCGAGCTGCACCGCGAGCAGCTGGGCACCTTCCTGCGCGTGACCGTTGCCGGCCCGGGTGGCTCCGCCGACGGACGCGGCCTGGACGTCGAACCGGTGACGCTGCAGCAGCTCGTCGTCCGCACCACCCAGCACAGCAACAAGGCCAACGGGCAGCCGGTCGGGGCCGGTGCCGGGGGAGGCGAGCTCCGATGAGGCGCGTACTGGACGTCGCGCGGACCCTGACCGTCAACTGGTTCATGGTGATCGGGCTGCCGCTGGTGGTCCTCGCCCTCGCGTTCGCGCTCAACCTGGTGATCTTCGCCGTGATCGGTGACGAGGCTCCCGAGGAGGGCCGGATCAGCGGTGCCCTGATGTCGGTCTACATCACGATGGGCATCGCGCACCTGCAGACGATCACGCAGGTGTTCCCGTTCACGCTCGGGCTCAGCGTCACGCGGCGGGCCTTCTACGCGGCCACCGCGTTGGTCGTGGTGGCGCAGTCGCTGTTCTACGGGCTGATCCTCGTGGCGGGTGTCCGGCTGGAGGCCGCGACCGGAGGTTGGGGTCTGGGCATCCGCTTCTTCGGACTGCCGTTCCTCGGCCAGGGCAACGTCGTCGCGCAGTGGCTGGTCTACGCCGTGCCGATGCTGGCGATCACCGCGATCGGGGTGTTCATGGGCGTGGTCTTCAAGCGGTGGGGCCAGCCCGGGGTGTACGTGGTGGGCCTCGGCGCCGCCGTGCTGGCGACGGCCTTCGTGCTCGTCGTCACCTGGCAGCGGTGGTGGCCGGCGGTCGGCTCGTTCTTCGCGAGCCAGTCGTCGCTGGCCCTGTACGCGGGCTACCCGCTGGTGATCGCGCTGGTGCTCGGCGGGGCGGGTTGGCTGGCCCTGCGCCGGGCCACGCCCTGACCGGGTCAGTACTCGTAGGGGTCCCGCGGCGCCGGCACGACCTCGACGGCCGCCACGGTGAGCGCGGGAGCGTGCCCGGTGGCCGCCGTGGCGCTGCCGGGTTGCACCGTGCCCCGGACCCGCAGCCAGGTGTCCGTGGCGATGTCGCCGATGTCGCCGACCAGCCGGACCCGGTGCGGGCGGGCGTCGGCGGCGCAGCAGGCGATCATCAGGCGGGCGAGGTCGGTGGCGGCGCCGCGCCGCACGGCGAAGCCGGTGAGCGTGACCTGCCGACCGTCGAGCGAACCGGATGTGTCCACACCGCACGCTGTACGAACTCCGCGAGTGCCACCTCGGGGGCGTCGCCCGGCGGAAGCGGGGCGAACACGTCGGAGGCCTGCACCACCGCGTGCGGCCCGGACCGGGCGACGGCGTCGGCGCCCAGCGCGGGCGGGGCGACGAGGGCGATCACCAGCACCGGGGCTAGGAGCAGCCAGGGGGCGTGCCGCTCGGCGCCGCCGTGCTCGTGCCCTCCGGTCGCCGGCGCCGCCGTCCGGTCGCGGACCAGGGCCACGACGGCGAGCAGCACGACCACCGCTCCCGCGGCGACGAGCAGCCAGCACGACCGGATCAGGCCGCGCCCCGCGGATCAGGAACGCGGTCTTCGCGCCCAGATGGCCCCCGGCCGGGCCAGGATCGCGGACACGAGCACCGCGCAGAAGACGTGCAGTGAGGTGACGCGCCGGGTCCGGGGCAGCGTGGTCACGGGCGGGATGCTGCCAGGCCGAGCCGGGTCTGCGGGGCCGCACGGACAAGGTCGCCGGCCGGCCCCGCTCCGCTCAGTTCGGCGGGCCGGCAGGCGCGGAGTCCACCAGGGCGGAGTCGGGCACCTGGATCGACACCGGGGCCCCGAAGTCGAAGAGGTCCATGCTGATCGACGTCGAGGGCAGCCCCGCCTGCTTCGCCTCCATCTCGAACCTGGTGAGGCGGCCGTCGCCGTCGATGTAGACGTCAGCGGGCAGCGGCTCGGTGATCGACTGCGTGGCGGCGCCGCCCGTCGCGTCGACCATGGCCTGCGCGTCGAGCGTCAGCTCGAAGTGCCGGGTCTGGACGCCACGGACCTCGGCGGGGCCCACCTCGCGCACGTCCTTCGCCGCCTTCTCGAACATCGCGAGCTGCTGGGCCGGGTCGAAGCTCCCGCCGCCTGCGGCGGCGAGCGCGGCCAGGTCCATGGAGAACCACCGCTCCTCACCCGGCAGCTGCTGGTACATCGTGGTGCCCGCGGTGATCATGCGCATGGACTGCGGCGGGGTGCCGGGCACCGAGACGGTGAAGTCCATCTCGGTGAGCTGCTGCGCGAAGTCCTGGCTACCGGTGGCCGTGGTCGTGAGGGTCTGGCCGTCCTGGCTCGCCTCGAGGCTCATCTCGAAGCGCGCCGTGCCCGCGGCCTTCGTGGCCTCCGATGCCGCCACAACGGTCTGGAGTGGGTCTCCGCCCGTGGGTGTGGTGGCCGCCTGGTTCGAATCGGCGGTCACCGGGGTGCCGACCTCCGGTGTGGCGCCCCCGCAGCCGGCGACGAGCGCCGCGGCCGCGAGCCCTACGCCGATCTGGAGCCACCTGACGTTTCGCATGTTCCCCCCAAGCAGGTAGTGGACGGCCACACTGGCAGACCACGCGGCGGGTCCCGGCGTCGGCCTCCGCTACGCCGTCACACCGCCGTCACACCGTGGTCGCGGCGTCCGCGCGGGCGAGGAGCTCGGCGAGTGCGTCATCAAAGGGCCCCGGGTTCTCCAGATTGGGCAGGTGCGCCGCGCCGTCGACCACCACCAGCCGGGCGCCCGGCACCGCCGCGGCGATCGACTCCGCCTCGGCGGGCGGGGTGAACACGTCCCGGGCGCCGACGACAACGGTGGTGGGCACGGTGATCGTGCCGAGCGTCGTGCGGTGGTCGGGCCGGTCGGCCCGCGCCCGCTGTGCGGCAGCGGCTCCGGCGGGGTCGGTGTCGCGCATCATCGTGAGCACGTGCTCGGCGACGTCCGCGGGGGCGTCGGGCGTCACCATCCGGTAGAGGACGTCGACGGCGTAGGGGTCCATGCCTTCGGCGAGGAGCCGGTCGGCCTGCGCGAGCCGGTCGCGGCGGGACTCCGCCGTCTCGTCCGCCGCCGTGGTGTCGGCGAGCAGGAGCCCGGCGACGCGCCCCGGGTGGCGGGCCCAGAACTCGAGGGCGATCTGCCCGCCCATCGACAGCCCCACGACGACGGCCCGCGGCACCCGGAGTGCGTCCAGCAGGAACGCGAGGTCGTCGGCGAAGGCGCGCCACTCCGGCACCGCGCCCGCGCTCGCCCCGTAGCCGCGCAGATCCGGTACCATCACGCGCCGCTGGGCGCCGAAGGCCCGCAGCTGCGGGCGCCACATCGACCGGTCGAACGGGTGGCCGTGCACGAGCAGCAGCGGCGTCGCGCGGTCCGGGCCGAGGTCGTCGTAGGCGAGCGTGCCGTAGTGGCGGCTGATGGTCTGCATCGCAGCTCCTCTCGTTGACGATCCGAGTCTGCGCGGTGCATCATCCGAGTTCAATACTGACAATGTGCTCGGAGCAATCGTGGATGATTTCCGTGCGATCGCCGACCGCGTGGCCGCCGACATCGCGGCGGGCCGACTGCGCCCCGGGGAGCGGCTGCCCACACAGCGCCGGTTCGCACGGGACCGGGGGGTCGCGGTGTCCACCGCGTCCCGCGTCTACGGCGAGCTCGGCCGCCGTGGCCTCGTGACCGGCGAGGTGGGCCGGGGCACGTTCGTCCGGGCCGCGCCGCCCGACCCGGGCCCCGCACTGGCCGAACCCGGGCGCGCGGCGGCGGTGAACCTCGAGCTGAACTTCCCGATGCTCAACGGGCAGGCGGAGCTGCTCGCGCCCGCGCTCACCGGCCTGCTCCGGCCCGACGCGCTGGAGGCGACCTTGGCGCAGTCGCGGGCCACGGGTACGGCGGCTGCGCGCACCGCTGCCGCCGTCGTGCTCGCCCGTGAGGGCTGGGCGCCCGCCGCCGAGCACGTGCTGTTCGCCGGGAACGGGCGCACCGCGATCGCGGCCGCGATCAGCGCGCTCGTGCCCGTGGGCGGCCGGCTCGGCGTGGAGGGTCTGACCTACCCGGTGGCGCGTACGATCGCCGCCCGCCTGGGCGTGGAGATGGTCCCGCTCGCGATGGACGCCGACGGCGTGCTGCCCGAAGCGCTCCGAGCCGCGGGCCGGCTGGACGCGGTCTACCTGCAGCCGACGCTGCACAACCCGGTCGGCACGACGATGCCGCGCTCCCGCCGGGCGGCGATCGCCGACGTGCTGGCCGAGCGGGACCTCACCGCCGTCGAGGACACCATCTACGCGTTCCTCCGCGACGGGCCGCCGCCGCTGGCGGCGATCGCCCCGGACCGGACGGTCGTCGTGGACAGCCTGTCCAAGCGGGTCGCGCCGGGGCTCACGCTCGGGTTCGTGGTGCCACCACCCGCGCTGCACGACCGCATCGCCGCCGCGCTGCGGTCCGGCGGGTGGACCGCGCAGTCCTTCACGCTGGAGGTGGCGACGCGCTGGATGGCCGACGGGGTGGTCACCGGAATCGAACGGATGAAGCGGGCCGACGCCGCGGTACGCCAGCAGCTGGTCCGGGAGCGGCTCGCCGGCTTCGCCGTGCACTCCGACCCGGCCGCCTACCACTGCTGGTGGGAGCTGCCGCCACCGTGGCGGGCCGACATGTTCGTGGCGGCGGCGGCCCGCCGCGGCATCGCCGTG
>NZ_JAHKRK010000420.1 GCF_019396355.1 Pseudonocardia nigra | reverse complement strand
TGGGGGGGCCGTTCGACGTCGTCGCCGGGCTGTCCACCAGCGGTGGATGGCGGCCGATCCGGCGGCCGGGCTGCGGGAGCTGGCCGAGCAGGCCGCGGCCTGGTTCGACACGGTCCTCGCGCCCGAATGGCCGCGGGTGCCCGCCCTGCTGGAGGCCGACATCCTGCACCGCGCGCGCCGGCTCGCCGCGGGCGGTGTCGGCGTGCTGCTGGGCGAGCTCGACCCCGCCGTCCGCTGGGTGGACGGCACGGTCGTCGTCGCGGGCGCGGCCACCCGGACCGTGCACCGGCTCGACGGCCGCGGCCTCGTCCTGGTGCCGAGCGCGTTCACCTGGCCCCGGTGTTCGCGAAGGTCGCGCCGGCCTGGCCGCCCGTCCTGCGGTACCCGGCGCGTGGCACCGCGGCCCTGTGGAGCCCACCGGTCGCGGTCGCCGACGGGCTCGCCGGAGTGCTCGGGCGCTCCCGGGCCCGGCTGCTCGCCGAGCTGGAATCGCCGGCGTCGACCACCGAGCTGGCCCGGCGCATCGCCCTCGCCGCGGGTGGCGTGTCGGAGCACCTGGCGCGGCTGCGCGCCGCGGGCCTGGTCACCGCGCACCGCAGCGGGCCGGTCGTGCTGTACGCGCGCACCGCGCTCGCCGGCGACCTCGTGGCCGCGAGCGGTGACGCATCCGGGTGACAGGGGAGGACTGGTGCCGGCACGGGCGCGCAGCGCGGGCAGGCCCGAACGCCCGCCGAGGACGGCGAATTCGGCACACCGGCCCTCTGACGCCCGCTACGCACTTCTGCGTACTGACCTGCCGCCCCGCCCGCGCGACCGTGGCACGGGGAGGGGCGAGGGATGGACACGAGGATCTTCGACCGGCCCGGGCGCATCCCGATCGCGGAGCTCACCCGGGTGCGCCCCGGCGGCCCTGCGTGCGACGCGGGTGCATCCGGGGCCGATCGGCGAGCTGATCGCGCGCGAGCCGCGCGCGTACGCCGACTTCGGCTACCGGTTCGGTGCCGATGCGCTGATCGAGCGGCTGACCCTGGACGTCCTGGCCACCCCCCTCCCGCCGGGGGCGGCGCGTCGTCAGGAGCCGATCGTGTTCCGCAGCCGTCCGGTCCGCCGCCGCACACCGCCCGATCTAGCGGGCGGGCGGGCCGTCGCCAACACCGAGCCGCCGAGGATCAGCGCGAACGCCACGAGGATCGACGCCGAGAGCGGCTCCGCGAGCACCAGCACGCCCGCGACGACGGCGACCGCCGGGTTGACGTAGGTGAACACCAGCGCCCGGGACGGGCCGACCTCCCGGATGAGCGCGAAGAACACGAGGAAGGCCAGCGCGGTGCAGACGAGCGCGAGCCCGGCCAGCGCGGCCAGCACCCGGGGCCCCGGTACCGCGTCCGGCCAGGTGAGGATCGCCGGGGGCGTGTACACGAGCGCCGCGAACGTGAGGCACACCGCGGTCATGGGCAGGGCCGGCACGTCTCGCAGGCGACGTGCGGCGATGAGCGGGGCCGTGGCGTAACACGCTGCCACCAGCAGCACCTCGGTGATCGCCCAGGCGTCCCCGCCGCGCAGCTCGGGTGCGGCCAGGACGGCCACGCCGACGAGCCCCACGCCCAACCCGGCCCACCGCAACAGGGTGTCGAGCCGTTCGGCGTCACCGGTCAGGCGGGCCACCACCACCGCGATGATCGGGGACGCCGCGATGAGCAGGCCGGTCATCGAGCTGGTCAGATGGCGTTCGGCGTCCGACAGCAGCCACCACGGGACGATGATCTCCAGCGCGGCGAAGGCCGCCAGCGGGCGCCAGTGCCGGCGCAGCTCCCGAAGTGGGCCGCTGCGCAGGGCCAGCGGCAACAGGACGGCGGCGCCCACTGCGGTGCGCACGAACACCAGGACCGGTACCGACACGCCCTCGACGGCCACCTTGATCATCAGGTAGGGCACGCCCCAGATGAGGCTCATCGCGGCGAACAGGAGCCAGCCGCGCCTGCTCACGGCACCCGCCGTCGGGACAGCATGCAACGACCCTAGGTGGCTGGTGTCTTTCGCGTGGCGGTCGCCCTGCTGGGCGGCGCGCCGCGGGAGGATCTCGGGGTGACGTTGGGGCGCGCTGATCGTCAGGTCGATCTGTTCGACGACGCGGCCGGGTTCT
>NZ_JAHKRK010000419.1 GCF_019396355.1 Pseudonocardia nigra | reverse complement strand
CCGCAACCCGCTGACCAGCGGCAACACCACCGCCTAGAGACACGCCCCTTCAGGGGGCCTCGACGTGTTTCCCCAGGTCACGCCCTACATCTCGCCTCTAGAGCACCTGAATTACGCGGAACGCGGGGCCGCGCGTCGGGCTCCGGCGGCTCCCACCGCCGCCACGGCGACCCTTCGCGGGCCAGGTAGTCGGCGATGCGCGCTCCGCTGTCGTGGTACTCCTCCTCGGACACGCCCCCAAAACACCCGAATTGGAAGTAGGCCCGCTCGCCGACGGCGCGTGAGCGCCAGGTGCAAGTGCTCTCGACCACGAGGATGGTCCCGCCGGGGGCGAGCCGCTCGGCGAGGAACCGCTCGAGCGTGCGTCCCAACGTTCGGCGTTTGAGCCGGAGGTAGGCCATGCCTTCGAGCATCGGACGGTCCTGCGCCGGGTCGTGCATGTGGTAGACGGCGACCTCGGGGTTGCGCCGCGCGACGAGCCGGGTGGTCGGAGCCAGCGCCTCCATCGCGCCGACGGGGTCGTCCGGGTGGGTCTGCAGGTCGCGGACCGCGACCAGCGTGGTCTGCGGAAGGTAGGGAGCCCGCAGCGCTGCGGCGAGGTGCACGACAGCGCCGCTGGGCGAGCCCACGACGACGACGGGGTACGGCCCGCGCGCGTACTGGCCGGCCACCCACTCGGATATGTCGTCGGCGCTGATGCGGTGGGCCTGATCGAGGGGGATGCCCTGGGCAACACCCATGACCGGGAACGTGGCGCGGCGTGCTCGCATGGGCAGGGACGACGCGAGGTCCGCCAGCCGCCGCGAGCCCGGTCCCACCGAGAGCCCGCGGTTGTCCTTCCCCCGCAGGAAGCGACCGAGAGTGCGAGCAACGTTGACTCCGGAATCGAAGTCGACGAGGTACCGCGCCGCGCGCAGCCGCTGCCTCACGAGACCTCCTCCAGGAGCGGCCGCACGATGCGGGCAAGTTCCTTCGGGGCGGACCAATTCACCGTGTGCCCTACACCCGGGACCTCGGCGAGCCGGCCCTGCGGCAGGCCCGAAGCGACCTCGCCGGCCCATTCCCTGGGCACGATCGGATCCCGCCCGCCGCGCACGACCACCGCACTCATCTGCACATGATGAAGCTTGCGTTCCACGGGGTCGGCCAGCATGTACGCCAGCGTCTCGACATAGCGCCGGGCCCCACAGGCGATCCAGTCGGGCGCCAGAACCGCACCCAGCATGGGGGGTTCCAAGCGGCTGTTGGCGAGCTGCCGCGCGAACTGTTGCGGGGCCGAGCGCGCATGCCGATCGACCGTCGGGCCGACCAGCACGACCGGGCCGACCAGCTCGGGGGCATGGACGGCGAGGTCGACGACGACTTGGCACCCGGTGGAGTTGGCAACCAGCACCGCGCCGCCGCGACCGGTCGCCCGCAGCCAGTCTGCCAACGCGAGCGAGAGACCGCGGACATCGAGCGTGCGCGACGGGCCGCGCGTGCGCCCGAATCCCGGCAGATCCGGCGCTGCAACCCGGGCATGGCAGCGCAGTGCACGGGCTACTGGCAAGAAGTACCGGTGCGAGCAACCCAACCCGTGCACGCAGACGACCGCGGGCGCGTGCGGCGGGCCGAGGAGGCCGGCATGGATCCGCGTTCCCGCGGCAGCGGTGTGCTCGCTGGCGCCCCAGCCGTTCAGCGCGCCCACCGGCGCGCCATCACGACCGCAGTGGTCAGCAGTGCGGCCGACGCGGTCCGGCGCAACGCCGTGCGGCGTTTGCCATGCCAGCCACCCGACACCGACCCCGTACCGGACGCGGCCTGGAACAGGTTGCCGTCGGTGGCCGGCGCCGGCTTGGTCCGATACAGGTGACCCTTGTCGACCTGCAGCGCCATCTGCCGCTCGGTCAACCCCGGCGCGATCTTCATCTGCACGACCAGGCCTCGCCCCGCCGGGCCGACAATGACCTCGCGGCGGGGAACACGAATGAGGTTCACGATCGTGCGGGCTACCCGCTCCGCGGAATACACCGGTGGCAGTGCTTTCGCCTTGCGACCAGTGAGGTGATCTCAGCGAGGAACTGAGGGTGCACAGCGGCGACACGGGCAAATCGGTCATGTCCGGCGGTGCTGGTGTGGGCGTGGGGTCCCCGGTAGGGACGTTCTCACCACAAGATCCATCCGAGG
>NZ_JAHKRK010000418.1 GCF_019396355.1 Pseudonocardia nigra | reverse complement strand
GGCGGCCGCCGACGCCGCCGTGGCGCGCGCCCAGGCCGCCGCCGACGAGGCCGCCCGGGCCGAGGAGGAGATCGAGGCCCGCAAGCGTGCGGCCGAGATGCGGATCAACGAGGCGGAGCAGCTGCTCGACCGGCTCACCCCCGAGGAGCGCCGCGAGCGCACCGGTCCCGACGTCGCCGCTCCCGACGTGCCGATCGCGGGCACCGGCGTCGGCGTGGAGGCGCTGCGCGCCGCGGCCACCCAGCTCGGCAAGGGCTACCGCTGGGGCGCGGAGGGCCCGTCGAACTACGACTGCTCGGGGCTCACCTACTGGGCCTTCAAGCAGGCCGGCGTCACCCTGCCCCGGTCGAGCAGCCAGCAGGCGACGGTCGGCCGCTCCGTGTCCTGGGACGACATGCAGCCGGGCGACCTCGTCTTCTACTACGACCCCGTCAGCCACGTCGGCATCTACGCCGGCGAGGGCAAGATGATCAACGCGCCGCAGACCGGCGACGTCGTGAAGTACCAGACCGTGTCGAGCAGCGCCTTCAGCGGCGGCCGGCGCCTCTAGCCTCGTCCGCTCCCCCCGGGGCACGGGCGGCGGCCGGCACCTCCGGCCGCCGCCCGACCTCTTCACACAGGGCGCTACGGTCGCGCGGATGCCGCGCACGCTCCTCGTCACCAACGACTTCCCACCGCGCACCGGCGGCATCCAGAGCTACCTGCAGGCGCTGGCCGACCGGCTTCCCGCGGGTGCGCTGGTCGTCTACGCGCCCGCCTGGCCTGGCGCGGCGGAGTTCGACGCCGCCGCCGGCTACCCCGTGCACCGGCACCCGACGTCGCTGATGCTGCCGGTGCCCGCCGTCGCGTGCCGGGCGGTTGCCCTCGCGCGGGAGCACGAGGCCGGCACGGTCTGGTTCGGCGCCTCCGCTCCGCTGGGACTGCTCGGCCCGGTGCTGCGGCGCCGGGCGGGCATCGAGCGCGTGGTGGCGAGTACGCACGGCCACGAGGTGGGCTGGGCGATGCTGCCCGGCGCCCGGCAGGCGCTGCGCCGGATCGGGCGCGACGCCGACGCGTTCACCACGATCTCGCGGTACACCCGCGGCCGGGTTGCGGCGGCCTTCGGCCCGGACGCCGCGCTGGAGGTCCTGCCGTCGGGGGTCGACGCGGAGGTCTTCCGCCCGGACCCGGCTGCCCGCACCGAGCTGCGTCGCCGCTACGGGCTGGGCGAGGCCCCGGTGGTGAGCTGCGTGTCCCGCCTCGTCGCGCGCAAGGGCCAGGACGTGCTGATCCGTGCGCTGCCCCGGGTGCGGGCGGCGGTGCCGGGCGCCCGGCTGCTGTTCGTCGGGAACGGACCCGACCGCGGTCGGCTGCGCCGCCTCGCGACCGACGTTGGTGTGGCCGACCACGTCGTGTTCACCGGGCCGGTGCCCGCTGCGGAGCTCCCGGCGCACTACGCGGTCGGTGACGTGTTCGCGCTGCCGTGCCGCACCCGCGGCGGTGGGCTCGACGTGGAAGGGCTCGGCATCGCCCTGCTGGAGGCCGCCGCGACCGGGCTGCCGGTCGTGGCAGGCGACTCGGGCGGCGCCCCGGAGACCGTGTGGGATGGGCACACCGGCCACGTGGTCGACGGCCGGGACCAACGGGTCGTCGCCGACGCCGTCGCCGGGCTGCTCGCCGACCCCGACCGGGCGCGTCGGATGGGCGCTGCCGGCCGGGCGTGGATGCTGCGGGACTGGAGCTGGCCCGCCCGGGTGGCCCGCCTGCACGCCCTCCTGACGGGCGCGCCGCTGCCGGTCCGGGCGGGGGGCGTGTCGGCGGCGCCGCAGTGATCCGCCCCGTCCCCGCCGCCTGCCGGTGATCAAGGCGCAGATGTCGCTGCTGGATCCAATGCCGCGGAGTTAGGGCTTGCAGATCATCAACTCGCCGTCGTAACTCGTGTGGGGATGGTGATGCCTGCGGTGCTGGCGAGGTCGTAGAGGTCATCGAGCGTGGCCAGCGGGTTCTCGGCGGGCTGGATTGTGTGGCCGGCCTGTTCCAGTAGGTACTGGGTGTCGCGGATGCGCCGGTTGATGGTCGAGCAATAGTCAAGACCTGTGGATGAAGATTTTTTAGGCCGCGTGGGGTTGTGGGTGTTGCTCGGGCCGTTCAACGAGCTTGCCGGCCTCGAACACGGCGCCGGCGCGGACGAGCGCGACGAGGTGT
>NZ_JAHKRK010000417.1 GCF_019396355.1 Pseudonocardia nigra | reverse complement strand
GTCGCGGTGTCCGGTCGGGCAGCAACGGCTCCAGCCGTGCCCACTCCGCGTCGGTCAAGTCGTGGCGATCAAGCACAGAAGAGATCTACCGCAGCCCACCCGCATGATCCACGGGACACGCTCTAATGGCGCAGCTTGTGCAGTGAGGTGCGAATGCCCAGCCGGCCCGCCAGATCGCTGTATCGCTCGCTCACAGAGTTCGGGCGCAAGTAGGTTGAGCCATCGGGGGCGAGGGAGAATACGAAGGCGTCGGCGGAGAGCTCGACGTCGAGCGCAGCCGCCCGATCGACGCAGCGCCGGCGGTGCTCGGTCAACACCTCCACCGTCTCGGGGTCAAGCGCGATGCGTCGGTGCTGATGGGTCTTGGTGCCCTTCTCCCACGTCTCGGTGTTCCGCTGCCCGATGCTGCGGTTCAGCGTGAGGACGGCGCCGTCGAGGTCGGCGTTGCGCCAGCGAAGCCCGCACAGCTCCCCGCGCCGCACACCCGTCACTACCGCCAGCCAGACCAGGGCGCCCCAGTCCGGATCGGTCCATGCCGCCGCCAGGATGCGGCCGGCCTCCTCGGCAGTCGGGGGCTGCGGGTTCGGCTTCGGCGCCGGCGGCGGCTCGGCCTGCGCGATCGGGTTGGTGCCCAGCCAGCGCCACCGAACCGCCCGCTTCAGCGCGCCGCTGAGGATGAAGTGGATCTGCCGGATCGTCGACGCGCCCAGCGGGCGGCACGCGTGCGGCGTGCACCGGGCGTCGCACTCATGCGCCGCTGCCGTCCGGTGGTCAACCTGCCGCTTCCGAGCGCAGTGGTCGCGACAGCGGCGCAGCTCCGCATAGAAGGAGTCGAACACATCGGCGTCGAGCGCACCGACCTGCACGGAGCCGATCAGCGGGGGGATGTGCTTGTCCGCGTACCCGACGTAGGTCGCGAGCGTGTTGCGTTCAAGGGTCACCAACTCGAAGTGCTTGTCGAGCAGCTGGTTGACCGTCGCGTTCGTGCGCGGGTGTCGACGCTCGTCGACCTGGCCGGCGAGCCGACGCATGACCTTCTCGGCCTCATCAGCGGCCTTGGGGCCGGCGGGCACGATCTCGCGCAGGTAGTGACGCCGCTTCGACACGTGGTCGATGCCGGCGTAGACGGACACCCGCGGGAGCCGCTCGGCAGCTCCTCGACGCTGCCCTTCGCCCGCTTCCGCCGTGCCCCGGACCTGGCCACCGGCCGATAGCGCACCCTTCGCACCACGTTTGATCCCACGGCAGCCGATGCGAGCGGCGCGCTGCTGTTTTGGCTGTTAGAACGGTGGAGCGGGTGGGGTTCGAACCCACGACCTGACGGATTCGGCCCAACTCCTGCGGACGTCTTCGGGCAGGCGCCGTCCCTGCTGCTGACCTGGGCGGAGACGTGGCGGCCTCGTTCGACTGTGGGGCTCAGTTGTGGGCGTCTGTGGTCGTTTCCTGCGGGTAAGTTATGGCGCCGATCATGGTTCCCCGGCCCGCGTCGCTCCGCCCCCTTCCTCGTCGTCCTGGCTGCACTGTGGACCGCGCCGGCCGTGTCAACCCTGGAACACCTCGACGCCGGCCCCGGCCCTCTCGACTCCGTGGTGACATCTGCTGCGGGCGTCTGGGCCGGGGTCGGTGTCGAGGCGCGCAGCGGGGTTGATGCGGTCGGTGCGGTCTACGACGCTGGATGAGGACGAGGAAGCCTGTCCGCCCGTGGCGCTCCCCCTGGCTCGGGTGATCTTCGGTCGTCTCTGCTGGCTCGTGGCTACTGCGCGGCCCGGGCGCGCCGGCCGGGAGCGGAGCGGCAAGGCCGAGCGCGCAGAAGGGCAGCGCCCGGCCCGCCAGGGCCGGCTTGAAGACGTACAGAAAGTTCTCCCGACACCAGAATCTAGATGCAGAGGGAACCGACCGATGACGAAACTGATCGTGTGTACACGCTTCATACTGCGCGGAGTCTGGGTACACCCGGGTGTCTGTGGACGAGTGCTCACCTGGACCGAGGGCGGACACCAGATTAGCCTGAGCATCCCACAGAGTGCCGAGTCCTTCCACTTCCCGAACGAACATGAAGTTATTCGGGTCTTCGAAGTTAACCGGGCTTGGCTGGTCGGAGGGCCGCTCGGATGCTCGCGCAGCGTGATCGTAGGCGTTGGTTGATGGGGTTGCGGAACCCGAAGGCATTGCGGGCTTCGAGCTTGATCAG
>NZ_JAHKRK010000416.1 GCF_019396355.1 Pseudonocardia nigra | reverse complement strand
GGCCACCGCGCGGTCGCCACCCGCTACGACAAGCGCGACTACATGTTCCGCGGAACCATCGACGTCGCCTCGATCAGGATCTGGCTCCGCGACCCCGTCCCATGATCCAAGGGACACGCTCTAGACCCTGCGCGGGCGCCCGGACCGCGCGTGAGGCCGACGCGAAGCCGATCACCTGGCGGGCGGTCACGAGCACGCCCGTCGCCACCGGGTCGTCGACCTCGCTGGCGACGGTCAGCTTGACGCCGGCCCGGTCGGCCGCGCCGACGATGGCGTCATGCATCGCCGGGCTCTGCTCGCGACGGAACAACAGGCAGGGCTGGCGCTCCAGCAGACGCATCGGCACCGCGTCCCGCCCGGCCCACGGGTGGCCCTCCCCGACCACCGCCACGATCGGCACCGTCATCAGCTCCTGCGAGCCGAGCCGGGGGCTCGTGGGCCTGCCGTAGACGAACGCGACGTCCAGCTCACCGGCGAGCAGCGCCCGCAGTTGCGGCCCGGTGCGCTTCTCCCACAGCTGCGTCTGCACCCGCGGGTACTCGTCGTTGAGCGCCGCCAGCGCGGCGGGCAGCACGTCCTGGCCCGCGGGGAAGTTGAACCCGATGTTGATCGTTCCGGCCTGCCCGAGCGCCACCGCGCGGGCCGCCGCCACCGCCCGGTCGGCGTGGTCGAGCAGGCGCTTCGCCTCCTCGCGGAACGCCTCGCCCGCGGCGGTCAGCCGGACCTCGTGCGGGCTGCGCCGCACCAGTTCGACGCCCACGTCCCGTTCGAGCCGCTGCAGTTGCTGGCTCAACGACGGCTGTGCCAGGTGCAGCCGGGTCGCGGCGCGGCCGAAGTGCAGCTCCTCGGCGATGGCCAGGAACGAGCGCAGGTACCGGAATTCCATCGTGTCCGCCCGCCTCCCAGGGATACCGACCGACCGTAATGCCAGGCCGGTCGGCAGTGGTCGACGGCGGAACGTGCAGCAGGGGAACTGTGCGTGTCCACAAGCTTCCCGCCCGGATGAGACCGCAGGTCACGGGCCGGGTACGAGGCTCGACGATTCCGATCACGCGATCGGTCTTCGCGATCGGCGGCCGCCGCGCGGGCATCCCGACCTAGCGTCGGACCCCCTGTGAGCGGCGAGGAGTTCCCGTGTCCGAGGTCCTCCCGTCCCCGATGCCCGCCCCGACGCCCGCGGCCGTCACCGGCACCCCGCCTGCTGCGGGTCACCGGGCGCACGCACATCGATCTCCTGCTCGGGCCCGGCCTGGTCCGCCAGTACTCGCTGTGCGGCGCCGCCGACCACCCCGACGCCTGGCGGATCGCGTGCTGCGCGAGCAGGCGGGCCGCGGCGGGTCCGCCCGTGTGCACGAACACCTGATGCCGGGGACGCTCGTGGAGGTCGGGGGGCCGCGCAATCCCTTCCGGCTGGGCCACGCGCCTCCTCTTCGTCGTCGGGGGCATCGCCATCACCCCGATCCTGCCGGTGGTCGCCGCCGCGAAGGCGGCGGGCGCGGACTGGCGGCTGCCGTACGGGGGACGGCGGCGCGGGTCGATGGCGTACGTCGACGCGCTCACCGATCCGCGGGTCACCGTCCGCACCCCAGGACGAGCACGGCTGAGGGCGGCCCTGCGCGAGATGCCGCACGCGGTGGACGTCTACGCCTGCGGACCGGAGCCGTTGCTCGCGGCGCTGGAGCGCCTCTGCCCCGCCGGACGGCTGCACGTCGAGCGCTTCGTCCCCCGGCCGGACGCCGCGACGCGCGCCGAGGAGCACCTCGAGGTCCGCCTCGCGCGGTCGCGGCGCACGGTTGCGGTGCCCGCGGGCACGTCGGTGCTCGACGCGGTGGTGGCGGCGCGCGTCGACGTGCTGGGGTCCTGCCGCGAGGGCACGTGCGGCACCTGCGAGACGGCCGTCCTCGACGGGGAGCCCGACCACCGCGACTCCGTGCTCGACGCCGCCGAGCGAGCGGCGGACGACACGATGATGATCTGCGTCTCGCGCGCCCGCGGGCCGCGGCTGGTGCTCGATCCGTAGCGCCGATCGAAGCCGCCGCACTTCCGATCGTCGCAGGTGACGGTGCATTCCACCGCACTGGCCCCGGGCCCGGCGGGACCGTTGTTCACCATCACGACATCCGCTCCTGCTGGCATGCCTCCGGCTGCCGGCCGCGCTCCCCGCCCCGGCGACCCCGACACCCACACGCCCCCGCC
>NZ_JAHKRK010000415.1 GCF_019396355.1 Pseudonocardia nigra | reverse complement strand
CGGTCCACCAACTCCGGCGGGAACGCCTTCGTCAGCGACCCCACCGACACTCGATCGGGCAACCAGCCCTCCGGAGACACCCCCTCCGACCCGTCGTGCGCCACCCGGCGATCATCCCCAGAGGCGATCACCAGACGACGCACCTCGACCGGCGTGTCGGCGCCAAGATCAACCTAACGCAAGGCCATTGGGCTTGGGGGCATCGCGGTTCCCACGAGAGCCGCTGCCGGGTAGCCACGCGACTGGCTGTGGTCCTGTTTCAAAGCAACCACAGGATAGTTGCGTATGAGATCAATCGAGAGGATCTGGTGCCCGGGTCCGGGAGGCATGACGAGCATCTCGCAGGGCGACCACGCAATCAGTAGTTTGCCAAGCCGACCGAAGGGTTGCTCGCGCAGACAAGCAAAGCCTCCATGATCCATTTACTATCGCAAATTTCGCGTTCACTCGAATAGCCCCGTTGCTCGAAAGCATGTTCGACTAAACTCGGTGGCATGTCCGCTGTTGCCGACGCGTACCGCCACCTGCAGGTGGCGGTCGATGAACTGTGCGCGGCCGCGGAATCGTCGATGACCACCGATGACGAACTGTTGTCGGTGCTCACGCTCGCCGAGGGTCTTTCCCGTCGACTGGATCATCTGGCCGTCTCGGCCGTGGCGACGTTGCAGCGGCGGGGGACGTTCGCTGAACGTGGCTACAAGAAGACCGAAGGTGCGTTGGCCGACCTGTTGGGCTGGGAGTGGTTCGAAGCCCGCCGCCGGGTCACCGCCGCGGAGCACACGTGTGAGCGGGTGGAGCTGGACGGCACGGTGCTGGAGGCGAAGCTCCCCGCGACGGGGAAGGCGTTCGCGGCCGGGCAGGCGAGCCTGCGCCACGTCGACGTGATCGTCACCCTGCTCGCCACTCCCGCCGCCGGCCGACTCAGCGAGGAGCAGCGGGCCGGGGTTGAAGAAGAACTGGCCGCCCGCGCCGCCGACTACACCCCCGCCCAACTGCGCACCTACGGCACGGAGCTGATCGACCGGCTCGACCAGGACGGCCCCGCACCCGACGACCGCCCACACGTGCCGGTCAACACCCTGCAGGTGCGGCGGTTCCGGGACCGCCCCGGTGGCGAGTTGAAGGGCGTGTTCGAGGACGCGGCCATGTTCGACACCATCGCCACCCTGCTGGACGCCAAGTCCAAGCCCCTCGACAAGGACGACCGCCGCGGGGCAGAACGCCGCCAAGCCGAGGCGTTGGCCGACATCTGCGGCTACGTCCTCGACCACGGCGACGTCCCGGAGAGCGGCGGCCGACGCCCGCACCTGACCGTGCTGATCCGGCTCGAGGACCTCGAAGACCGGGCGCGGTCGGCGATGCTCGACTTCGGCGGCACCCTCACCCCCGAATCACTGCGGATGCTCGCCTGCGACGCCGGCGTCATCCCCATCGTGCTGAATGGGGCAGGACAACCGCTCGATGTCGGGCGTTCCACCCGCGTGATTCCGGACGGACTCCGCCGGGCCGTCACCGTCCGGGACCGCGGATGCGCCCATCCGGGATGCGACCGAACCCCGTCATGGTGCCAAATTCACCACGTCCTCGAATGGGAACACGACGGCCACACCGAGCTCGACAACCTCGTGATGTTGTGCAGAATGCACCACCGGTTGATCCACCATTCCGGGTGGGTTGTCCGGATCGCGGACGGGTCGCCGGAGTTCATCCCCCCGAAATGGGTGGACCCGGAGCAGAAAACCCGCCGACAACCCCGCCACGATACACGTGCCGGATCAGCTTGCGCCGCCGCGCGTCAGCTGAAGGTAACTGGTCAGGGCATCGAGCGGTGATCAGTGGGTTGCGGGCAGCCAGGGTCGGCCCTCGGTGAGCATGACGAGGACTTCGAAGAAGTGTCGGCCGTGTTTGACGGCGGTGGATAGGTAGCTGCGGATCGCGCAGAACTGCCTGGCTCCGGTGAGGGTGCGCAGGCAGCCGGACACCTTCTGCCTCAGTTTGATCATGCGGATGTCGCGTTCGGAGCCGTTGTTGTCGGCGGGTATCCGCCAGTCGGTGATGAAGCGGAGGTAGTCGTGCTGGCGGTCGAGCAGTCGGCGGGCGAGCGCGTGGTGGCGCTTCATCACCGGGTCGGTGCGGGCGGCGGTCTGGGTGGCGCCGATCTGGGCTGCCGAGCGGTAGCGCCGAACCTGGCCGGCCAACACGT
>NZ_JAHKRK010000414.1 GCF_019396355.1 Pseudonocardia nigra | reverse complement strand
CCATGTCGCTGACCTGGACGGGCTGAACCGGCTGTTCACCGCCTGGGTCGAGCAGGTCTATCACCGCCGTGTTCACTCCGAGACCGACGCCCCACCCCTGGCCCGCTGGCAGGCCAGCGGCCCGTTCGGGCTGCCCACGCCGGACGCGCTGGCCGAGGCGTTCTGCTGGGAAGCGCACCGCACCGTCTCCAAGACCGCGCTCGTCTCCCTGCAGGGCAACACCTACCAGGTCGACCCCGTCCTGGCCGGGCGCCGGGTCGAGCTGGTGTTCGACCCGTTCGACCTGACCCGGATCGAGGTCCGACACCGCGGCGTCCCCGCCGGGGCCGCCCTCCCGCACCGCATCACACGCCACGCCCACGTCAAGGCCCGCCCGGAGACCCCACCCGCGCCGCCGACCGCGACCGGGATCGAGTACGCCCGCCTAATCGACACCGCCCACCAGCGCCGAACTCGCCCACGGCGTCAACTACGCCGCCCTCACCAGCACCGCCCTCACCAGCAGCAGCGGCGGCGAGCTGCCCGCTCAGCTCGACCTCCTCGACGACGCACGCGCCGTCGAACTCGACACCCAGCCCGACGTCCAGCCCGACGTCCAGCCCGACGTCCAGCTCGGCGGCCGTTCCGGCGAGGAGGTATCGGCGTGATCGACCGACTGCAGGGATTCTTCGGGTTCACCCGCACCCCGTTCGGGCGCGACCTGGCCCCCGGCATGCTGCACCGCCACACCAGCCACGGCGAAGCCGTCGCCCGGATCGGCTGGTGCGTGGCCGAGCACCGCATCGGGGTCATCACCGGCGAGGTCGGCGCCGGGAAGACCGTCGCCGTCCGCGCCGCCCTGCACGCCCTCGACCCGACCCGGCACACCATCATCTACCTGCCGAACCCGACGGTCGGGGTCCGCGGGATCCACCACCAGATCGTCGCCGCGCTCGGGCAGCGCCCGCTCAACCATCGCGCCACCCTGGTCCCGCAGACCGTCGACGCGCTCGCGGTCGAGCAGGTCGAACGCGGCCGCACCCCCGTCCTGGTGATCGACGAAGCGCACCTGCTCGATCATGACCAGCTCGAGTCCGTCCGGATGCTCACCAACCACGACATGGACTCCAGCAGCCCGTTCGCCTGCCTACTGGTCGGCCAACCGACGCTGCGGCGCAAGATGAAACTCGGCGTCCTCGCCGCGCTGGACCAGCGGATCGGGCTGCGCTACGCGATGCCCCCGATGACCGGCGAGGAGACCCTCAGCTACCTGCGCCACCACCTGTCCCTCGCCGGCCGGTCCGACCCGCTGTTCTCCGACGACGCCGTCGCGCTGATCCACCAGACCGCCCGCGGCTACCCCCGCGCGGTCAACAACGTCGCCCTGCAAGCACTCGTCGCGGCCTTCGCCGCGGACAAGGCCATCGTCGACGAGTCATCCACCCGCGCCGCGGTCGCCGAGGTCACCGCCGAATGACCACTCCGGCAACCCGACGACGAACCGCTCGTCAACGACCGGCAACCTGACGACCAGGGCGCCACCACGCCGACCAAGCCCCGTCCGGCACCCAGCCGACGGGGCCTCGGCACGCCAACGACATCTGCACCGTCAATGGCGGCTACGTCTGCACCCTCAGCGGCGGCCAACAACCAGTGCGGCGTACACCCGATCCTGAAACCTCACCCGCCAGGGCGAGAAGCTTCGGCACAACAGCGTGAGACGCCAGTTGGCACGCGACGAGGTCACCAATCGGCCGATGGACACCTGCCGGTGAAGTGCCCGGCGATGTGGACTACGGATGATCATGGAAACGGTCGCTTGTTACCGCGCCGAAGCCTTCGCCGCCGGTCGTGTTGTGGCTGCGGACCGACTTGCAGCGGAGGGCTTAGCCACGAACCGGGCAGCGACCACAGGCCGGACAACGGGTTGACCACGACGCCCTGCCAATCCGAGCCATCAATTGTCCACAGCTGCCTGGCAGCCGGTGCAACAGAGCATCGCCGGGGCCGGAGGCTTGGCCGATGGGCCACGGCTCGCTCACGGTCAGCCACGTCTCGGGACACGCCCAGCAGGGACGCTCATCCCTGAGGGCTGCATCTGAGCAGCCACTAGTGTCACGTGCCGGAAGTAGATTTACGGTGCGCTTTTGCGATGATCGTGTCGGCGTCCTTGGTCCAGACGAATGGTTCGCAGCGTTCGTTCCAGCCATCGATGAACGCGGTGATGGCCTTGACC
>NZ_JAHKRK010000413.1 GCF_019396355.1 Pseudonocardia nigra | reverse complement strand
GCTACCCGTTGCGCCCGCGTCCGAACGGCCGGCATCGGGGCGATCCTGTCGGGCGGGTGACAATCGCGCGTTGTTCGCGTCGCTGCGGGCACCCAGCGGAGTGCGGTGGCCACCCTGGCCGGCGTGTGCAGTGAAAGGAAGAGCATGGCCGTGATCGCTGGACGTCCCAGTGTCCATTTCGAGCCCGATCGGACCGCGTTGCTGGTGATCGATCCCGTCAACGAGTTCCTGCACGAGGACGGCGCCGCGTGGGCGATGACGAAGTCGACGGTGCGCAAGAACGACGTCGTGGCCCAGCTGCAGCGGCTGACGGCGGGTACGCGGGCGGCCGGGGTGCCGGTCTTGTTCGGTCCGATGGCCTACACCGCTGAGGACTACGCCGACGGGAGCCTGCAGCGGCGGACCGGGATCAACCGGTTGATGTTCGAGAACCGGATGTTCCAGGCCGGGACGTTCGGCGCGGACTTCCACGCCGATATCCAGCCGCAGCCCGGGGACGTTGTCCTCAACCCGCACAAGGGCACCGACGTGATGGCGACCGACCTGCCCGAGCACCTCGACCGGCTGGGCACCACCCATCTGGTCCTCGCCGGCATGACCGCGAACCTGTGCGTCGAGTCCACCGGCCGGCACGCGGCCGAGGCCGGCTACGACGTCACGTTCCTGTCCGACGCGATCGGGGCAGAGAGCCTGCCTGCCTACGAGGCCTCCATCCACGTCAACTTCCCGCTCGTGGGCAATGCCGTGATCGAGGTCGACGACTTCCTCGCCGCGGTCGCGCCGTCGGCCGCGCCGGCCGACGCCGTGCAGGTGGGCGACACCGTGTACGGCTCGGACCGCGGGAAGATCGGCAATGTCACCGAGGTCGTCCCGGCTGCCGGGGACGTTCCCGGCTACCTCGTCGTCCCGCGCGGCGTGATCGTCGACAAGGACACCTTCATCCCGCTCGACGCGGTGGTGCACCGTGCCCAGGACCGGGTCTACATCAACGTCCCCAAGCTCGTCATCGGCAAGCTGCCGTGGGGTGAGCGACCGACCGCCGACACCGCGCGCGCCAAGACCGGTACCCCGGCCGCCCAGGCCGGCCCGCTCTACCGCAGCTACGCACCCACCGGCATTCCCGCGGGCCGCGCCTGACACCGGCCGAACTCGCTGCTCCGGTCCGCCGTCACGCCTTCGGGAGCGAGGACCGCGGCACGCGGAAGGTCCCGGTCGGCACGCCCGGCCGCGCTGCCGCGGGACGACGCCGAGTGCGAACCCTGCCAGCGACGTGAGCCCGGCGATAGGTCGTCGCTGCTCGAGCAACCCGCGCTCCCCGGCGCAGGTCGTCGCTGAATTGCTCGACCCCGCGAGCCGGCCCGTCCGATTCCGCCGCTGAGTACCGCCGCGCCCGGCCGGGCGCTTCCTCAGCACGAATCCCCTGGCCTGTACCTGACGGGCGGTCGGTGTCGGCGTTGTGTCAGGTCGCTGATACGTCCGGCGGTGGGGTTGGATCGGGCGGCACGGTTCCGGTCGGCAGCCGCGCGGCGAACTCCTCGAGCCTGCGAACCGATGCGTCGGGCACCTGCCCCTGTCGCGCGAGTGATGCCTTGATCCGGGTGAGCAGATCCGCTTCGAGGCCGCATTGCCGGCAGTGGTCGAGGTGCTGGCGCAGCTCGTCGGCCGAGGCGACGTCGATCCGGCCGTCCAGGTGCTCCTGCAGAAGCCGGAGCGCTCGCCGGCACCGGCTGCGGGCGATCGGGGAGCAACAGAGTGTGTACCGGATGCGGGACCACAGGCTCATCGCACATCACCTCGTTTCGGGACCACGCCCGTTCTCCCGAGTGTGCGCCGCATGCGGGCTCGGGCGGCGTGCAGGCGGCTCATCACGGTGCCCTCGGGGATGGCGAGTCGGGTGGCTGCCTCGGCGTACGAAAGCCCGTCGACGTCGACCAGAGCGACGACCGCGCGTTGCCGGGCGGTGAGGTCGTGCAGCGCGCGACACTGCATCATCGAACTCGCCGTCCAGGACGACCGCCTCGGCCGAATTCGTCCGGGCTGTTCCGGCGGTGTTCTCGAGGGGGACTCCGGGTCGTCGAGCAGGGCGGGTTGCCATCGTCGGTGGTTGTTGGCTGCGGTGTTGCGCAGGATGGTCATCAACCAGGCCCGGGGGTGGGCCCCGTCGAACCGATGGACGGCCCGGTAGGCGCGAATCAGGGTGTCCTGGACGAGGTCCTCCGCGTCGGCGAGCTGTCCTGTCA
>NZ_JAHKRK010000412.1 GCF_019396355.1 Pseudonocardia nigra | reverse complement strand
TCGCCGTCTCCGCCGTCGCCGTCTCCGCCGTCGCCGTCGCTGTCGCCGTCTCCGCCGTCGCCGTCTCCGCCGTCGCCGTCTCCGCCGTCGCCGTCTCCGCCGTCGCCGTCTCCGCCGTCGCCGTCGCGGTCGCCGCCGTCGCTGTCGTCGCCGTCTCCGCCGTCGCGGTCGCCGCCGTCGCCGTCGCTGTCGCCGTCGCGGTCGCCGCCGTCGCCGTCGCGGTCGTCGCAGTCGCGGCCGTCGCCGGGGTCGTCGTGCTCGTCGTGCTCGTCGGTGTCGCTGTTGCTGTCGCGGTCGGTGTCGTGGGTGTCGTCGGTGTCGGCGTGGTGGGTGCCGAACAGGGTCTGGTCGGTCATCACCAGGTGGATCTCGACCGGGACCGCGATGGCGGAGGCTTGTCCGGTGACCCGGGCGACCAGGGTGTCGGCCATGAGCTGGCTCCTGGTCCGCTGGTCGCCCGCGGCGATGCGGCTGTCGGCTTCGCGGCCCAGCGCGGCGTACATCGCCACCCCCTGCTCGACCGGGACCAGCCCGGACAGGATCGCCATGGTGTCCGGGGCCGGGCGGCAGGTGACCCGCCGCTCGGACGCGGCCCGGGCTCGCCGGCGCACCACCGCGGCCACGTCGAGTTGGCAGGCCAGTTTCTGGATCTCGGCGATCAGCTGCCGGTCGCCCCACCCGTGCAGCACCGTGGGGTCGGCGGCCAGTGCCTGATCGATCAGCTGGCGGTGGGGCAGGGACAGACACGCGGTCTCGCGGGCCAGCAGGGTGGCCCGCCATTCGGAGATCAGCCCGCGCTGCATCCCGGCCAGGGTGTGCGGCATCTCCGCGACCAGCACCAGCGCCAAACCCACGTGGCGGGTGCCGCGGTGCGCGGACTCGCGGCGGGCCAGCCCGACCTGCCCGCCCACCCCGCGCCCGTGCCGGGCCGCGGGTTCCCCGGCGCCGGCCTGCGCAGCGCACTGCGAAGCGTGCAGGGCGACCGTGACCCGCGCCTGCGCCGCGGCCGCGGCCGCCTTCAACTCTTCCAGCACCCGGATCTGGGCGATCCGCTGGTGATCGGAGACGTCGGTGGCGATCCGGGTCAGCTGCCCGACCCACCCCGCGACGACCGGCGCCCTGACAGCCTCGGCGCCCGCAGCGGCGTCCGCGTCGCCGGCGGCAGCGGCAGCGGCGTCCGCAGCGGAGACCGCAGCGGCGGCGCCGGCAGCGGCGTCGACCGTGGCAGCGTCGGCAGCGGAACCCGTCGCCCCGCCGGTCGCACCGACCCTCTCGAACAGGTGTGCGATTCTATCCGCGGGGTCCGACAAGAACGAGGGTGCCGGAGCGCCCTGTGGACAACTGCCCCGGCGCGGTTGCCGACACCCGCCGCCGGCCAGGGCCGCCGTCCCGCTCGCCCACCTCGAACCCACACGCTGCTTCTGCTGGGTGCGAGCGAGTGTTCAAGCTTGATCTGCCAGTCGCCGGCGCGGGCCAGCCGCCGCGACAGGGTCACGATCATGGCGATCTGGACCATGGCCAATACCCGCAGCCGTGGGCGGGCGTCTACGAGTCGCTGCCGGAGTGCCCGGACGAGCTGCTGCTGTCCTTCCACCACGTGCCCTACGGCCACGTCCTGCACAGCGGTCGACGGTGATCCAGCACGTGTAGGACACCCACTTCGCCGGCGTCGACGAGGTCGAGCGCATGTTGGAGACGTGGGCGGGCCTGGAGGGCTCGATCCCCGCCGCCGTGTTCGTCCGCGTGCGCGAGCGGCTGGCCGATCCGCTGCGATCCGCTCGGGAGTGGCGAGACCAGGTGTGCGCCTACTTCCTCCGCAAGTCCGGAGTACCGGACGCGCGGGGAGCTGATCGTCCAGCGCCGAGCGGCGCCCGTCTGCACCGACTGGGTGCTGGACGATCAGCTGCGCCGGGTCGAGACCGCGCCGACATGGCGCTGCAGCAGGAATCGGGCCGCGAACAGCCCGGGTAGCTGCTACAGCGCCAGAACGGGCGGGGCCCGGCCCCCGGGCAGCAGCACCGCCCGCCCCGACCGAGCAGCAGCACTGCCCGTCCCGACCGAGCAGCGCGCGCCCGCCCCGACCGCCGCGATCCCGTCCGGCCACAGCGGCCGACCCGTCGTCCCCTAGGTGAGCTAGGACCGAAGAAGTCGGTAAGAACGAGTCAAGTTTGGCCATCGCGAGCCGAGACTCAGGGGCGTAATGTGCTCCATGCTCGCTCCACAGCGCAACGACAGCGCACCTGACCTGCAT
>NZ_JAHKRK010000411.1 GCF_019396355.1 Pseudonocardia nigra | reverse complement strand
CCGGACTATCTCGCGATGGTGGCTTCCGAAATCAACGACCGACCCCGTAAGATTCACAACTGGAAGAAGCCCTCCGAGCTATTCACCGAGCTTGTCGAGTCGCATGCTTCCACTGGCTGAATCTGCCCTGATGTTCCTCCGTTCCGGCACGCGAGCGCCCGTGTGGATGCTCGGCCTGGTCGCGGTCCTGCTCCTGGGCGCCGCGCTGGCCGCGCTGGCGCTGCTCGGTGGGCGCAGCCTGCCCGAGCGGGCCGGTCCCCCGATCGAGGAGCTCGCGGTGGAGCGCACCGTGCTCACCCCGGGGGTCATCGAGCTGACCGTCCGCAACACCGGGCCGGACCCGGTGCAAGTGGCGCAGGTGTTCGTCAACGACGCCTATGTCGATGTCACCGGCGGGACCGACCCGATCGGGCGGCTGGGCACCGCGACGCTGCGCCTGGACTACCCGTGGCATGACGGGCAGCCCTACCTGGTGTCGCTGCTCACCTCCAGCGGCGCGCTGATCGAGCACGAGATCCCCGCCGCAGTGGCGACGCCCCGCGCCGGCCCGGGCTTCTTCGGGGTGATGGCGCTGCTGGGCACCTACGTCGGGATCATCCCGGTGCTGCTTGGGATGATGTTCCTGCCGCTGCTGCGGCGCGCGGGTGGTGGTGTGGTCCGGGTACTGCTCGCGGTGACCGTCGGGCTGCTGGCCTTCCTGGTCGTCGACGGCACCGCCGAGGGTGTTGAACTCGCCGAGGGCACCGGCGGCGCCTTCGGCGGCGCGGCGCTGGTCGTGCTCGGCGCAGCACTGGCGTTCCTGCTACTCACCGGGGTCGATCGATGGCTGCGCGGAAGACAGCAGCCGGCGGGCGGGAACAGCGCACGCGGGTTCCGACTCGCGCTGATGATCGCGGTCGGGATCGGGCTGCACAACTTGGGTGAAGGACTCGCGATCGGCGCGGCCTACGCGGTTGGCGAGCTCGCCCTCGGCGCCGCCCTGGTGATCGGGTTCGCGCTGCACAACACCACCGAGGGCATCGCGGTGGTCGCCCCGCTCACCAGCCAGCGACCCTCGGTGCCGCGACTGGTGACACTCGGGCTGATCGCCGGCGCGCCGGCGATCCTCGGCGCGCTGCTCGGCGCAGCGGTCAACAACGCCGAGCTCTCGGCGTTCCTGCTCGGCGTCGGCGTCGGCGCTATAATCCAGGTGATCATGCAGATCGTGCCGAGCCTGCGGGAAGGGGCCGGCACCGTCCTCAACGCGCGGACGCTCGGCGGTGTCGCCGCCGGGATGCTGGTCATGTACCTGACCGGGTTGGCGGTCGCCGCCTGATGACCGAGCCGGCCGAACACTCCGTGACTACCCGTCCGGACCGGACAACTGTGCAGAATGCGGCCCACATCGACGTCCCGGCGCTGGTCCTCATCGGGCAGGAGGACGCAATCTTCCCGCCGCCGTCCGGACCGCGCGAGGCGGAGCTGATCCAGACCGGAAGCGACGACGTGAGTCTGGAAGTGGTCTCCCCGTCCAGTCACTCCGTCACCACGGAGGAGCCCGCTCCCGAGGTTGCCAACAGCGTTTCCCGCTGACTCGACGAGCACGGCTTCGGCCAGTAGCCGCCCGACGAGCGGCCTGACCCAGGCCGCGGCGCGTTCCAGCTTGCGATCACCACGATCCTGACGTCCGTTCCGCCGAGCAGCAGATCCAGCGCCGCCGCTGCTCGGCGGAACGCCCGTGCAGACCGAACGTCTCACAGCAGGCCGACATGGCACAGGCGGAGCATGCCGACCCCCACGCCGAACGCGTGGCGGCTCCTCGTCGGGCCGTGAACCGGTTCCCCACCAAGGTCCTCGTCCTACGGGTCATCCCCCCGACCGATCCGGGCCTTCCGCCACTGCAGAGCGCCGGCCACCAGCGGCGCGCCTGGTCGAGCAAAAGTGAATCTCCGGCCACGTTCTTGGCCACCAACTGCTGTCCACCTCTGCCGGTCACGCCCATTTTCGTGACCGCGCCACGCAAGAAAACCCACGAAACCGAGCATGTGGCCCTCAGCGTTCCAACTACGGATCAGATGACCGTGCACAGGACTCGGGTTGCCGCCGACGATGGTGCCGCGTCGCTCGCCGTCACCGCAGCTGACGAGGCCGCTCTGCCGATAGGTCATCCCTGAAGGAGCGGGGCCGGTCAACCCCCTGTTGTTGTAGTTGATCTTTTCTTCGTTGGCTCTCCGACTGTTCTTGGGCGCGTCGAGGTAGGCGGCGGGGTCAAGGAGCGCCCGGGAGGGC
>NZ_JAHKRK010000042.1 GCF_019396355.1 Pseudonocardia nigra | reverse complement strand
CCCGCCGCCGGCCGCGCCGTCCCGCGGGGGCACCCCGCCCGCTGCGCCGCCGCCGCCGGCGCAGCGGCGGCCGTCGCGCCCGCCGCCCGTCCGCCGGTCGACCGCGCCCGACGACGGGGTGCCGTTGCCACCGGAGCCGCCGGACGAGGACGCCCCGCCCGACGACGAGGAGTCGATGCTCGCCGAAGCCGCGGCGTCCGCGGCGCCCGTGGAGCGGCGCGACCCCGAGGAGGCCGCCATCGAGCTGCTCACCGCGCAGCTCGGGGCGCGGGCGATCGACCAGCGCTGACGCTCAGCGCGCGGCGAGGAACGCGTGGATGCCGGCGGCGATCGCGGCGGCGTACCGGTCCCGGCCCTCGGGCGAGGACACCAGCGCGGCCTCTTCGGGGTGGCGCATGTTCGCGCACTCCACGAGCACGGTGGGGCGGGTGGCGTGGTTGAGCCCGGCGAGATCGGCGCGCAGGTCCAGTCCGTCCCGGCCGATGTAGTCGGCGTCGGGGAACCCGGCGGCGCGCATCGCGTCCCGCACGGCCACGCCGAGCGCCCTGGCGGGAGCTTCCTGTGCGGGGTGCAGCGGCGGGTCGGACAGGGCGACGTGGAAGCCGCTCGCCTCGGGCGCCGCGCCGTCCGCGTGGATGGAGACCACGGCGTCGGCGTCGGCCGCGGCACCTGCGTTGCCGCGCTCGTCGACGCACGGCCCGACGCCGTCGTCGTCGGCCCGAGTCAGGACGGCGCGGATCCCGGCCGCCGCGAGCCGCTGCGCCACCCGCGTCGCGACGTCGAAGGTGAAGGCGTGCTCCGGGTAGCCGGCGTCCGTCGCCGTCCCGGTGGTGTTGCAGGCCTTCATGCCGCCGCGCCCGTCCGGTACCTGCCGCTCGATCGCCGCGCGGTTCTCGGCGTTGCGCCCGTTGTGCCCGGGGTCGAGCACCACGACCGGGGGATCGACGGATGCGGGCACGGTGACCGCGGCGGTCGGCCGGACCCGTTCCGGCGTGCCCGTGCAACCAGCTGCCGCCGTGGCCAGCGCGGTGGCGCAGAGCAGGACCCGCATCGGCGAACGCACGTGCGCAGCCTGACACGACCCGGCCCGACGCGAGGGCGCCGCCTTGGCGGCGCCACCCGTTCCGGTTTGCGTAGTCTGAGGCCGGGAGCGGCGCGCTGACGCGCCCGCCGGGTCACGACGTGCGAGGAGACCGCTGGTGCAACCGGGTCAGCCCGACATGCAGATGATCCTGCAGCAGGCGCAGAAGATGCAGGAGCAGCTGATGGCCGCACAGGCCGAGCTGGCGTCGGCCGAGGTCATCGGCCAGGCCGGCAACGGGCTCGTGCAGGTCACCACCACGGCCGCGGGCGAGGTGCGCGCCGTCCGGATCGACCCGAAGGTGGTCGACCCCGACGACGTCGAGACGCTGCAGGACCTCCTCGTCGGCGCGCTGCAGGACGCCGCGCGGGCCGCGCAGGAGATGCAGGCCCAGAAGATGGGTCCGCTGGCGGGCGGTCTGGGCGACGCCGCGGGCGGTCTCGGGCTGCCGGGGCTCGGCTAGCCGGTGTTCGAGGGACCGGTCCAGGACCTGATCGACGAGCTGGGCCGCCTGCCGGGGGTGGGGCCCAAGAGCGCCCAGCGGATCGCGTTCCACCTGCTGGCGGCCGACCCGGCCGACGTGTCGCGCCTGCAGGACGTGCTGCAGAAGGTCAAGCAGGGAGTGCGGTTCTGTGAGGTCTGCGGAAACGTCTCGGAGCGGGAGCGCTGCCGGTTCTGCTCCGACGCCCGCCGCGACCCGACCGTCGTCTGCGTGGTCGAGGAACCGAAGGACGTGCTCGCAGTGGAGCGCACCCGTGAGTTCAAGGGTCGCTACCACGTGCTGGGCGGGGCACTCGATCCGTTGGCCGGCATCGGACCGGACACGCTGCGGATCCGGGAGCTGCTGGCCCGGCTGGGCGGCACCGGCCCGGCGTCGGACGAGACCGAGATCGCCGAAGTGATCATCGCGACCGACCCCAACACCGAGGGGGAGGCCACGGCGACCTATCTGGTGCGGCTGTTGCGCGACTTCCCTGGGCTGTCGGTCACGCGGCTCGCGTCGGGCCTGCCGATGGGCGGCGACCTCGAGTTCGCCGACGAACTGACGCTGGGCCGCGCCCTCTCCGGCCGCCGCGCGTTGTAGGCGGGCGGCCGGAGCGCAGCGCTCGCGGCGCTGCGCGTGGCGCGGTCATCCCCCGGGAACGCGCCTCAGTCGTCGTCCCACGACTCGGTGTCCGAGCCGTCGACGCCGTGGAACTCGGGCTGCCGGGCCTCCCACCTCCGGCGCCGTTCCGCCGCGACCTCGCGCCACGTGGACGCCTGCGCGGCGTCGACGATGCCCACGACGATCGCGACAACGACCAGGAAGCCGATGCCCGCGGCGATCATGGCGATCATGGCGACCACCTGCCGGGGAGATCGGTCACCGCGGCCGCGCTGTTGCTGAACTTTCCGATCGACACCATCATCGAGCCCCTTTCCCTGTGCAACTTCCGCCGGCGATCGCCGGTCGGGCTGGGAGGTCCCGGGACGAGGCCGGGACGGGATGCGGTCGCTCCGGGGTGCGCAGCGACCGCCGCACTGGACGCAGGACCGGGAGGCACGGCCGGTTCGGATTCACGGCGGGCCTCCTCTCTCGGGATGCCAGTCGGTCGGGTGGAGTGACTACCCCCACAAGATCCACTGGCGTATAGAATGCCCGACGACAGTGCGGTGTGCAATTGCAGGCGGGTCATGATCCGGCATTTCCCCGCCGCGCACAGCCCGGACTGTGCGTCCACGCAGCGCGTCGGGAAGGGGGCCATGGCCGCACTGCAGAGCCCGATCGGTTCCCGCCGGAGGCTGGGCGCCGAGCTCCGCCGCCTCCGGGTCAAGGCCGCGATGACGCTCGACGAGGTCGCCGAGCGGATGACCTGCTCCACGTCTAAGATCTCCCGGCTGGAGACGGGGAAGGGCATCCCGAAGGTCCCCGACGTCCGCGAGCTGATGCGCATCTATGGAGTCGTGTCGGACACCGAGCGGGACATGCTGCTGCGGCTCGTGCGCGACGGCCGCGAGCACGGCTGGTGGGAGTCCTACACCGAGGGCGTCCAACCCGAGCGGTTCGTGTTGGACAGCCCCAGCAGATACGCGGCGCTGGAGACAGAAGCCGTCAAGGTGCGATCGTTCGAGCTCACATTGCTCAACGGTCTCCTTCAGACGACGGACTACACCCGGGCCGTGCTGACGGCGCTCCTGGGATCTGCCCGTGGGTCACAGGAGATCGAGCGGCTGGTCGAGCTGCGGCGTCGCCGCCAGCAGGCCTTGTCCGACCCCGAGCAGCCTCTCGAGCTCGCCGTGGTCTTCGACGAGGGCATCCTGCAACGGGTGGTCGGCACGCATGCGGTGATGGCCGAGCAGCTCGATGTCGTGCTGGAGCGCACCGAGCTGCCGAATGTCACGGTTCAGGTGCTGCCGCTCGAAGCGGGGCTTCACCGTGCTCACCTCGGTTCCTTCGTGATCCTCGAGTTCCTCGAGGACATGGATTCGGACGTCGTACACATCGAGGGGCACGCCGGGGACACCTACCTTGAGGTCAAGTCCGATGTAGACCGGTATAAAGACGTCCACACCGACGTGTCGGCGCGTGCACTGGATGTCGTAGCAACGCGCGAGCTGATCCGTCGTTACCAGCACGAACACACTGCCCGAGCACGAAAGGCACGGCCGTGACCGACTTCAGGATCAGCAGCTTCTGCACCGGCGGTAGCTGTGTGGAGGTCGGGCTCCTGCCCGGCGGCTCCGTCGCGGTGCGGGACAGCAAGGACCCCGAGCGCAGCACGGCTCTGGAGTTCACCCCGGAGGAGTGGGCGGCGTTCGTGTCGGGCGTCAAGAGCGGCGAGTTCGACCTCGCCTGACCTCGCCGGACGGCGAGGGCGGCCGCAGCCGCCGCTGATCGAGCCCGGGCGCGACCGAGCCGTAGTGCAACCGTGACACCCGGACCTACCGGTGAGTTGCGCGGCGCATTACGGTCTGCCCGTCTCCTACGAAGAGGTGGGTCCTGCATGAGATCAGCTGCCAGACGACTGTCCGCTGCCTGCGCGGCGGGAGCGCTCGCCGTCACCCTCGCCGCGTGCGCCGAGTCGGAACGCGAGCCCGATGCAGGTCAGGGGGGCGCCGGCGCGTCCGGGGGCACGATGGTGTTCGGTGCGCCCGGGGCGCCGGAGATGTTCGACCCGATCTTCGCGACGGACGGCGAGACGTTCCGCCCGTCCCGTCAGATGTACGACACGCTGATCACCTACGAGCTGGGCACCTCCGAGCTGACCCCCGCTCTCGCCACCGAGTGGACGCCCAACGAGGACGGCACCGAGTGGACGTTCACGCTGCGCGAGGGCGTGCAGTTCCACGACGGCACGGAGTTCAACGCCGAGGCGGTCTGCTTCAACTTCGACCGCTGGCACAACCTGCCGAGTGCGGCCGCGCAGAGCCAGGCGACGTACTACACGGACACGTTCGAGGGCTACGCCAACAACCTCGCCGGTGGCGGTGACCCCGTCTACAACTCCTGCGAGGCGCCGAACCCGACCACCGCGATCATCAAGCTGAACCGGGCGAAGGGTGCGTTCCCCGCCGCGTTCGGCCTGACGTCGCTGTCCATCTCGAGCCCGACGGCGCTGCAGCAGTACAACGCCGACCAGATCGAGCAGAGCGGCGAGGCGTTCACCTACAGCCCGTACGCCACCGAGCACCCGACCGGTACCGGCCCGTTCAAGTTCGAGAGCTTCGACCGCGCCGCGAACACCGTGACCCTGGTGCGCAACGACGACTACTGGGGTGAGCCCGCGAAGATCGACCGGCTCATCTTCCGGGTGATCCCCGACGAGAACGCGCGCCGGCAGGAGCTCGCCGCCGGCACGATCGACGGCTACGACCTGCCGAACCCCGCCGACTGGCAGGCGCTGCGCGACGAGGGCCACAACGTCCTCATCCGCGAGCCGTTCAACATCCTCTACCTCGGCATGAACCAGGCCGACAACCCGGCATTGCAGGACGTCCGGGTCCGCCAGGCCCTCGCGCACGCCCTGGACCGCGAGTCCATGGTGCGCAACCAGCTGCCCGAGGGCGCAGTGGTCGCCACGCAGTTCGTGCCCGAGGCGGTCGACGGGTACAACCCGGACCTGCAGCCGATCCCGTACGACCCGGAGCGGGCGCGGGCGCTGCTGGCCGAGGCGGGCCAGGAGAACCTGACGCTGGACTTCTACTACCCGACCGAGGTCACGCGGCCCTACATGCCGAACCCGACCAACATCTTCACCGCGATGGCGGAGAACCTCCGCCAGGTCGGCATCACGGTGAACCCGGTGGCGCAGCCGTGGAACGGCGGCTACATCGACTCCACCACGGTGAACGGCGTCCACGACCTGCACCTGCTCGGCTGGACCGGCGACTACAACGACGCAGGGAACTTCGTCGGCACGTTCTTCGGCCGCACCAAGCCGGAGTTCGGGTTCACCAACCAGGCGCTGTTCGACGAGCTCACCGCCGCCGACGCCACCGTCGACGCGGAAGCGCACGCCGCGGCCTACGAGCAGGCCAACGCCAGCATCATGGAGTACCTCCCCGCCGTCCCGCTGAGCAGCTCGCCACCGGCGCTCGTCGTGCGCGAGGGCGTCGAGGGGCTGATCCCGTCCCCGCTGACCGACGAGCGGTTCCGCACGGTCACGGTGGACTGACGGACCGACCGGGGGTGGCACCGCTCACGAGGCGGTGCCACCCTCGTCGTCCGCGGAAATGCTGGAGGGGGGACGATGCTGCGCTTCGTGCTGCGTCGCCTGCTGCAGGTGATCCCGACGCTGCTGGTGCTGTCGCTGCTGGTGTTCGCGTGGCTGCGAAGCCTGCCGGGCGGGCCGGCCACGGCGTTCCTCGGGGACCGCGCCACGCCGGAGCGGGTGGCGGAGCTCCGCGACGTCATGGGCCTGGACGAGCCGATCTGGGTGCAGTACGCCAAGTTCATGGGCCGGGTGGCCACCGGTGACTTCGGTACCTCGACGATCACCGGACAACCGGTGCTCGACGAGATCGCCCGGGCGCTGCCGGCGACGATCGAGCTGTCGGTCGCGGCCCTGCTCATCGCGGTGACGCTCGGGATCCCGCTCGGGTACCTCGCCGCGCAGCACCGGGGGAGGCCGCTCGACGTCGGCACCGTGATCGGCACGCTGGTCGGTGTCGCCGTCCCGGTGTTCTTCCTGGGTTACGTCCTCAAGGACGTGTTCGCGGTGGACCTGGGCTGGTTCCCGCCGTCGGGCCGGCAGACCGTCGGTATCGACGCCACGGACGTCACCGGCTTCGCGGTGCTCGACGGGTTCCTCACGCGGGAGTGGGACGCGAGCCTGGACGCGCTGGAGCACCTCGTGTTGCCGGCCGTCGCGCTGGCGACGATCCCGCTCGCCGTGATCACCCGGATCACGCGGGCCTCGGTGCTCGACGTGCTCGGCTCGGACTTCGTCCGCACGGCCAACTCGAAGGGCCTCGCGCCCAGCACGATCCGCGGGCGGCACGTGCTGCGCAACGCGCTGCTGCCGGTCTCGACGACGATCGGCCTGCAGGTCGGGCTGCTGCTCGCCGGTGCCGTGCTGACCGAGCGGGTGTTCGTCTGGGGCGGTCTCGGCACGTTGCTCGCCGACGCCATCACCTTGCGCGACTACCCGCGGCTGCAAGCGCTGCTGCTGCTCGGCGCGCTGGTCTACGTGCTGGTCAACCTGCTCGTCGACCTGTCCTACGCGATCATCGACCCGCGGGTGCGGCTCTCGTGAGGCGCTTCCCGGCCGGAGCAAGGACCTGCTGATGGCGACGACATGGCTGGAGCGGCGGCGCAACCGCATCGACGACATCGCGACCGGGGGTCGCAGCCTCGGGTCGGAGGCGTTCCGGCGGCTGCGGCGGGACCCGGTGGCGATCACCGGCGCCGTGATCATCGGGACGTTCGTGGTGATCGCGGCGTTCGCGCCGCTGATCGCACCGCACAGCGCGACCGAGACGTTCCCGCAGCTGCAGGCCGACCTGCGGCCCGGGCAGATCCCCGGCCCGCAGGAGGGCTTTCCGCTCGGCAGCGACCAGCTCGGGCGCGACTTCCTGTCCCGGATGATCCTGGCAGCGCAGCAGACCCTGCTGGTCGGCGTGCTGGCCACGCTCATCGGGCTGTCGGTCGGCATCGTCATCGGCACGCTCGCCGGCGCGTTCGGCGGGTGGGTGGACACGCTGCTCATGCGGCTCACCGACGTGCTGCTGTCGATCCCGAGCCTGCTGCTCGCGATCTCCGTGGCGGCGCTGGCGGCGAGCCCGTCCCAGACCACGGTGATCATCGCGGTGTCCATCGTCGGCGTACCGATCTTCGCCCGGCTGCTGCGCGGCTCGATGCTCGCGCAGCGGGAGAGCGACCACGTCGTCGCCGCCACCGCGCTCGGGGTGAAGCGGCGCGCGGTGGTGCTGCGGCACATGCTGCCCAACGCCATCGGGCCGGTGATCGTGCAGGCCACGCTCACGCTGGCCACGGCCATCCTGGACGCCGCAGCGCTGTCGTTCCTCGGGCTCGGCGACGCCGACCCGGGCCGCGCCGAATGGGGGCTCATGCTGGCGCAGGCGCAGACCTACCTGGACGTCCGGCCCGCGCTGGCGTTCTACCCGGCGATCGCGATCATCGTCGTGGCGCTGGGCTTCACGCTGCTCGGTGAGTCGCTGCGTGAGGCGCTCGACCCGAAGGGCCGCCGATGACGTCTCCCGAACCCCTGCTCCAGGTGCGCGACCTGCGGGTCGCCTTCACCCGCCGGGGCGAGCCCGACAGCGTCGCCGTCGACGGCGTCAGCTTCGACGTGGCGGCCGGCCAGGTGGTCGGGCTGGTCGGCGAGTCGGGCTGCGGCAAGTCCGTCACCTCGATGGCAATCATGCGGTTGCTCCCCGAACGTGGCGTGAAGATCAGCGGCAGCGTCCGGATGGACGGTGAGGACCTGCTCACGCTCTCCGACGCGCAGATGCGGGAGCGCCGGGGCCGCGACCTGTCGATGGTGTTCCAGGACCCGCTGACCTCGCTGAACCCGGTGATCTCGGTCGGGCTGCAGGTCACCGAGGTGCTACGCAGGCACCGCGGGATGGGCAAGGAGTCCGCCCGCAAGGCCGCGGCGGACCTCCTCGAGCGCGTGGGGATCCCCGACCCGCGCCGCAGGCTCGACTCCTACCCCCACGAGCTGTCGGGCGGGATGCGCCAGCGCGCGCTCATCGCGATCGCGCTCGCCTGCCGGCCACGGCTGCTCATCGCCGACGAGCCCACCACCGCACTCGACGTCACCATCCAGGCCCAGATCCTCGAGCTGCTGCGGGAGCTGGTGCGCGAGACCGGCACCGCGCTGATCATGATCACGCACGACCTCGGGGTGGTCGCCGGGCTGTGCGAGACGGTGAACGTGCTCTACGCGGGACGGATCGTGGAGCGGGCGCAGCGGCACCGGCTGTTCAGCACTCCGCGCCACCCATACACCCACGGCCTGCTGCAGTCCATCCCCCGGCTGGATGCGCCCGCAGGTGAGCCGCTGGCCGCCATCCGCGGCTCGGTCGTGGACAACGTGCCGTGGACGCACGCCTGCGCGTTCGCGCCGCGGTGCCCGCGCTCGCTCGAGACGTGCGTGGAGGTCAGTCCCACGGGGGAGTCGTCCGGTGGGCGGCTGCTGCGGTGCCACAACCCCGTCCCGGCGAACGCGGAGTGAAGGGCATGACCGAGTCTGCGAGTGAGCAGCCGCTGCTGGACGTGCGCGACCTCGCCGTCCACTTCCCGATCCGGCGCGGGCTGATCCTCGACCGCACCGTCGGCCACGTCTACGCCGTGGACGGGGTCTCCCTGATGATCGCCACCGGTGAGACCTACGGGCTGGTGGGGGAGTCGGGCTGCGGCAAGTCCACGCTCGGCCGGGCGATCCTGCGCCTGGTCACGCCGACCGCGGGCCACGTGGTGTTCGACGGCCGGGACATCGCCCACCTGAAGGGCGAGGACCTGCGCACGATGCGCAGGCGCTTCCAGATGGTGTTCCAGGACCCGATGTCCAGCCTGAACCCGCGGCAGTCGGTCGAGTCGCTGCTCATGGAGGGCATCAAGGCGCACGGGCTCTCCCGCGGGGCGGAGGGCGACGCAGCTCGGTTGCGGGAGCTCGTCGACGCGGTCGGGCTCCCGGCGGCCGCGCTGCGCCGCTACCCGCACGAGTTCTCCGGAGGGCAGCGCCAGCGCATCGGGATCGCGCGGGCGCTCTGCGTGGAGCCCGACCTGATCGTCGCCGACGAGCCGGTCTCGGCCCTGGACGTGTCGGTGCAGGCGCAGGTGCTCAACCTCCTCGCCGCACTCCAGGCCGAGCTCGGGCTCACCTACCTGGTGATCGCCCACGACCTCGCGGTGGTGCGGCACGTGAGCGACCGCGTGGGCGTCATGTACCTCGGTGGGCTGGTGGAGGAGGCCCCGTCGCAGGAGCTGTACGACGACCCGCAGCACCCGTACACCCGGTCCCTCCTCTCGGCGATCCCGGTGCCGGACCCGGAGCTGGAGGACCGCCGGGAGCGGATCCTGCTCACCGGGGACCTGCCCTCACCGGCGGCACCGCCGCCGGGCTGCCGGTTCCACACGCGCTGCCCCTGGCGCCAGCCCACCCGGTGCGACGACGAGCGGCCGCAGCTGCGGGTGATCGAGGGCGGCACGCCCGGCCACCGCGTGTCCTGCCACTGGGCGGAGGACATCCGCAGTGGAAGGCTCCGGCCGCATCACGTCGACCCCGAGGCGGGGAACGACGACGTGCTCGGTCCGGGCGCGGTGCCGGACGCACCCGGCTCGGTCACGGAGATCCTCGGCCGCTGAGATCCGGTCCTACTCCGGCGAGTTCACCGGCAGACCGTGTGCTCGGGCCGCGTCCGTGAGGCGGAGGTCGTAGGCGACGAACGCCGTGAGGGCCTGGCCGAGGCGAAGAGCCGATGCGAGGTGCAGCGCGTCGAGTGATCGGAGCTCGGGTGGTTCGAACTGTGCGGCGTCATCGGCGAGTACCGCGTCGAGTTCGACCACGGCCACGGACTTCAGGAGCTCCTTCGCCGCGTCGGTCCACTCGTGCCCGTATCGCGAGACCGCCCGGACCACCTCCGTCCGGGCGAGCACGCTCGACACGAGAGGCGTGTCGTCGGGCTGAGTGGCGAGCCAGGCTTCCAGGGCATCGCTCTCCGGCTCGTCGACAACGAGCTTGACCAAGGCGGACGAGTCGCAGTAGATCACCGTTCGGCCGCGCGGTCGGCGCGCAGGATCTCGCTGGCGAGCGGTTGCCCCGGCGGGACCGGGCGTCGGCGCTGGGGAGCCCATCGACGGTCGGCAGGCGTGACCTTGCCGGTGGCTACGAGCTCGGCGAGCACGGCGCGGGACTCCGGGAGCGGCACGAGCATGGCGACAGGCCGTCCGCGCTCGGTCACCTCGATCTGCTCGCCTCGCTGTACGCGGTCGAGGAAGCTGCTCAGGCGCTCACGCAGCTCGCGTACACCTACCTGATCGGCCATGTACGCAAAGGTACACCTGCCGGCGTCGGTCGTCATCCGCGTCGAGCAGTTGGTCCGAGCACACCGCGCTACTCGGCGCAGTCGAGCGATCGCGTCGGCAGAAGGATCCTGCGTCCTCGACGCGGCCGGCGTCGGCGCGTGCCGTGGTGCGCCGGGCGATGAGCGCTCCCAGGAGGAACGCCGCGGGCAGCCCGATCGCGATCCCCGCCAGCGGATGACCGGAGACCACCCCGCCCGCGTACCCGAGCAGCACGAAGACCGCGGCCCAGAGGGCGGCGCCGGCCGCCGAGGCCACCACGACCGCCCGCAGCGGCAGCCGCAGGGCGCCGCAGAGGAGGGTGGACACCACCACGCCCACCGGGACGAAGTACGACGGGATGATCACGGCCGGGCCGATGCGCCGCACGCGGTGCTCGATCCAGGTGACGGCCCGGGCCCCCGCGGGCCTGTTGCGCAACCGCTGGAGCAGGGCGGGGCCGGCGAGCCGGCCGATGGCGTACTTGACCAGATCGCTCACCAGCGAACCGGCCGCGGCCGCCGCGACGACCGCGAGCACCGACAGCCCGCCCGTCGCCGACCAGGACCCGGCGGCCACGAGCATCGGCTCGGCCGGGACGAACGGCAGGCTCGCCCACACGAGGACGACCAGGTAGGCAGCGACAGGGCTCACCGGCAGGGACACGGCGAGCGACCGTACCGGCCCCGGGTGGCGCCGCATCGCCCGCGGGTCCTTGGCACGTGTCAGGAAAGCCACGTTCCTGGCGTTGAACGACGGGAACGTGGCTTTCCTGACGGTGGTCGGGTGGCGCCGCGGCGGGGTCAGCGCATCGCGCGGTTCACGGCCGACACGACGGCCTTGAGGCTCGCGTTCACGATCGAGCTGTCCACGCCGACACCCCAGAACACGGTGTCCTCCACGGCGCACTCGACGTAGGCGGCGGCGCGGGCGTCGTCCCCGGCCGACATGGCGTGCTCGTGGTAGTCGAGCACGCGCACGTCGAACCCGATGCCCGCCAGCGCGTCGACGAACGCCGCGATGGGGCCGTTACCACTACCGGTGATCTCGTGGAGGTCGTTCTCCACCCGTACCGTGGCGACGATCTCGTCGTTGCCCTCGCCGTCGCTGGTCAGCCGGTGGCGGATCAGCTTGAGCGGCGTGACGCGGTCGAGGTACTCGGTCTCGAAGACGTCGCGCATCTCCTTCGGGGAGATCTCGCCGCCCTCGCTGTCGGTGACCTCCTGCACGACCTTGGAGAACTCCATCTGGAGCCGCCGCGGCAGGTCCAGCTGGTGCTCCGTCTTCATGATGTAGGCGACGCCGCCCTTGCCGGACTGCGAGTTCACCCGGATCACGGCCTCGTAGGTGCGGCCGATGTCCTTCGGGTCCACCGGCAGGTACGGGACCTCCCAGCGGAACTGGTCGACGTCGGCGCCCGCCTCGGCGGCGTCGGCGCGCATGGCGTCGAAGCCCTTGTTGATGGCGTCCTGGTGGCTGCCGGAGAACGCGGTGTAGACCAGGTCGCCGCCCCACGGGTGGCGCTCGTGCACCGGCAGCTGGTTGCAGTACTCGACCGTGCGGCGGATCTCGTCGATGTCGGAGAAGTCGATCTGCGGGTCGATCCCCTGGGTGAACAGGTTCATCCCCAGCGTCACCAGGTCGACGTTGCCGGTGCGCTCGCCGTTGCCGAACAGGCATCCCTCGATGCGGTCGGCGCCCGCCTGGAAGCCCAGCTCGGCCGCCGCCACGCCGGTGCCGCGGTCGTTGTGCGGGTGCAGGCTCAGCACCAGTGCGTCACGGCGGTCGAGGTGCCGGTGCATCCACTCGATCGAGTCGGCGTAGACGTTCGGGGTGGCCATCTCCACGGTCGCCGGCAGGTTGACGATCATGGGCGAGTCGGGGGCGGGCTGCCAGACGGCGGTGACGGCGTTGCAGATGTCGACGGCGTACTGCAGTTCGGTGCCCGTGTACGACTCGGGCGAGTACTCGAAGCGCCAGTCGGTGGCCGCGTACTTCTCGGCCCAGCGCAGCACTTCCTCGGCGCCGTCGGTGGCGATCTTCGTGATCCCGGCGCGGTCGGAGCGGAAGACGACGCGCCGCTGCAGGACCGACGTGGAGTTGTAGAGGTGCACGATCGCCCGGGGAGCGCCCTCACAAGCCGCGTACGTGCGCTCGATCAGCTCCGGCCGGGCCTGCGTCAGCACCTGGATGGTGACGTCGTCCGGGATCAGGTCACCCTCGATGATCTCGCGCACGAAGTCGAAGTCGGTCTGGCTGGCGGCGGGGAAACCGACCTCGATCTCCTTGTAGCCCATGCGCACCAGCAGCTCGAACATGCGGCGCTTGCGGGCCGGGCTCATCGGGTCGATCAGGGCCTGGTTGCCGTCACGCAGGTCCACGGCGCACCACAGCGGGGCCTTCGTGATCCGCTTGTCCGGCCAGGTGCGGTCGGGCAGCGATACCGACTCCACCATCTCGTGGAACGGCCGGTAGCGGTGTACGGGCAGATCCGAGCCGAGCTGACGGTTCCAGGCGGGCTGGCCGTCGGGCGCCGGGCGGGACGGGGTGCGCAGCCGGCTGGACGTCGACGCGGTGTAGGCGTCGGGGGAGATGCTCATTGCGGGTGTGCTCCTGGGTGGGCCGATCCGATGGAGACCGGCGCACGCCGACAACCCGCGACGAGGGGCCGGTCGGTCAGACCCCGCCGCGGCACCGAAGGAGCAGGCGCGCCACGTGACCGAGGTTAGCCCGACGACCCGGGGGTCGCGCAACCGGCCCTCCCGGCGGCGTCACTCGAACGGGTGATACCCGCCAGTAGGAATCATCGTGCGGACCGTGGGAGCATGTGGCTCTTCGCCTGCGGGGAGGTCGCAAGTGGCAGCAGGGAGCACGGCGCGGCGGGGTATCGATGCCCTCGGCAACGTCCTGCGGATCGTCGGCATGCTCATCGTCACCGTGCTCGTGGTGCACATCGTGCTCACGCTGCTCGACGCGAACCCGGAGAACGGGCTGACCACGCTCATCCGGGACCTGGCCGACACGTTCAACCTCGGGCTGTCCAACCTGTTCCTGCCGGAGGACCCGAAACTCCGGGTCGTGCTGAACTACGGCACCGCGGCGCTGATCTGGTTCGCCATCACCACGGTGGTCGTGCGGTTGGTGCGCCGGATCCCCTGAGTCACCCGGGTTCCCCCGACGGTCCGAGCCCTGTGCGCGGGCCGTCCGCCATCCTGTGGCCTGGGTCATTTCGGCAGGCGGAATGTGTCGGACCCGGTAGGGTGGATTCCCGACCAGCGCCCGGAGGAGCGCCGCGCTCGCGTGCGGACCCGTCCGGGACGAGAACCCCCACGGCCGCGCGCTCGATCCGCGCGGCCAGGACAGGAGGTCGGCAGTGGCCCTCGTCGTGCAGAAGTACGGCGGATCATCCGTCCAGGACGCGGACCGTATCAAGAAGGTCGCCGAACGGATCGTCCGTACGCACAAAGAGGGCAACGACGTCGTCGTGGTCGTCTCCGCGATGGGCGACACCACGGACGAACTGCTCGATCTCGCCGACCAGGTGTCGCCCGCCCCGCCGCCGCGGGAGATGGACATGCTGCTCACCGCCGGCGAGCGGATCTCCAACGCGCTCGTCGCGATGGCGATCCACTCCCTCGGTGCGCAGGCCAGGTCGTTCACCGGCTCGCAGGCCGGAATGATCACCACCTCGAAGCACGGTGACGCCCGGATCGTCCAGGTCAACCCGCAGCGGCTGCGCGACGCCCTCGACGAGGGCTCGATCGTGCTCGTCGCCGGGTTCCAGGGCGTGAGCCAGGACTCGAAGGACGTCACCACGCTCGGCCGCGGCGGGTCGGACACCACCGCCGTCGCGCTGGCCGCCGCGCTCGGGGCCGACGTCTGCGAGATCTACTCCGACGTGGACGGCATCTACACGGCCGATCCGCGGATCGTGCCCGACGCCCAGCGCCGCGAGACCATCACCTACGAGGAGATGCTCGAGATGGCGGCGTGCGGCGCCAAGATTCTCCATCTGCGCGCCGTGGAGTACGCCCGGCGCTACAACGTCCCGCTGCGGGTGCGCAGCTCGTACAACGACAAGCCGGGATCGCTCGTGACCGGCTCGATCGAGGAGATTCCCGTGGAAAAGGCGATTCTCACCGGGGTCGCGCACGACCGGTCCGAAGCGAAGATCACCGTGACGGACGTGCCGGACACCCCCGGCATGGCCGCGCGGATCTTCCGCACCGTCGCGGACGCGGAGATCAACATCGACATGGTGCTGCAGAACGTCAGCCGCACCTCCGCCCAGCGCACCGACATCACCTTCACCCTCCCGCGCACCGACGGCCCGCGCGCCGTCGCGGCCCTCTCCGCCGCCCAGGCCGAGATCGGGTTCGCCGAGGTGCTGCACGACGCCGAGGTCGGCAAGGTCTCGCTGGTCGGGGCCGGGATGCGCTCGCACCCCGGCGTCACCGCCACGTTCTGCGAGGCGCTGTCGAACGCCGGCATCAACATCGAGACCATGAACACCTCCGAGATCCGGATCTCGGTGCTGTGCCGTCCCGACCAGCTCGACACCGCGGTGAGCGCGCTGCACGCCGCGTTCGAGCTCGGCGGCGACGAGCAGGCCGTCGTCCACGCGGGGACGGGGCGATGAACATGCCGAACCAGCGGGGACCCGTCGTCGCGATCGTTGGTGCCACCGGGGCGGTCGGCACCACCATGATCGAGATCATCAACGGGCGCGAGAGCGTCCCGTGGTCGGAGATTCGCCTCGTGGCCTCCGCTCGCTCCGCGGGCAAGGTGCTGCGTGTGCGCGGGCAGGACGTCACCGTGCAGGCGCTCGCCCCCGAGGTGTTCGACGGCGTGGACGTGGCGCTGTTCGACGTTCCCGACGAGGTCAGCGCGGAGTGGGCGCCGATCGCGGCGGAGCGCGGCGCAGTGGCCGTCGACAACTCCGGCGCGTTCCGGATGGACCCCGAGGTGCCGCTGGTGGTGCCCGAGGTCAACGCGGACAAGGCCGCCGAGCGGCCCAAGGGGATCATCTCGAACCCGAACTGCACCACGCTGTCGATGATGGCCGCGATGGGTGCGCTGCACCGCGAGTTCGGGCTGGAGGCGCTGGTCGTGGCGTCCTACCAGGCCGCGTCGGGTGCGGGTCAGGGCGGCATCGACCGGCTCTACGCCGAGCTCAACGCGGTCGCCGGCCGCGAGGTCGGGGTGCGCGGCGGCGACGTCGCGGAGGCACTGAACGCGGCCGGGCTCGACGCGTCCGCGTCGCCGTTCCCGGCACCGCTCGCGCTCAACGTCGTGCCGTGGGCGGGTTCGCTCAAGGACGACGGCTGGAGCTCAGAGGAGCTGAAGGTCCGCAACGAGGCCCGCAAGATCCTGGGCATCCCGGACCTGAAGGTGTCCGCCACGTGCGTGCGAGTCCCCGTCGTCACCACGCACTCGCTGGCCGTGCACGCCACGTTCTCCCGCGAGGTGCCCGTCGAGGCCGCGCGCAAGGTGCTCGCCGAGCAGCCGTCCATCGTGCTGCGCGACGACCCGGCGGCAGGGGAGTGGCCCACGCCCGCCGATGCGGTGGGCGGCGACCCGACGTGGGTCGGGCGGGTCCGGCAGGCGCTGGACTTCCCCAACACGCTCGAGCTGTTCGTGTGCGGTGACAACCTCCGCAAGGGGGCCGCGCTCAACACCTACGAGATCGCGGAGACGGTCGCCGCAGGCCTGTAGCCCGTCGCATCAGCGCGCCCTTCCCGGGGATCCCCGGGGTGGGCGCGCCGTCCTATCACCGGACGGAACTCACTCGGAGGAGCGGGATGGGGAACGAGGATCTCCTGCGGCGGCACGCGGCGGGTGCCGGCGGGCGCGCGGCCCGGTCGGCGGCGGGCGCACCGGGCAGGCCGACCCTGCGGACGGTCGTCGTCACGTGCATGGACGCCCGGATCGACGTCTACACGCTGTTCGGTCTCGCGCCCGGTGAGGCGCACGTGCTGCGCAACGCGGGCGGCATCGTCACCGACGACGTCGTGCGCTCGATCGCGATCAGCCAGCGCAAGCTCGGCACCACCGACGTCCTCCTGGTGCACCACTCCGGGTGCGGGATGGCGACGTTCACCGACGAGGAGTTCTCCGACGAGCTCGCGGCGGAGACCGGGACGCGACCGCCGTGGCGGCCGGGGGCGTTCCGGGATGCGGCCGACGACGTGCGGCGCGGCGTGGCGCGCTTGCGCGGGGAGCCGTTCCTGCGCGACGGCACCCCGATCCGCGGCTTCGTCGTGGACATCACGACGTTCGCGCTCGAGGAGATCAGCCCGGCAGTCGAAGCCGGGTGACCACCGCGCGGTGATCGCTGCCGGCGATGTCGTGCACCGAGAACGTCTCGGGTGCGATGCCCTCGGTGGCGATCACGTGGTCGATCTGGGGACCGATCGCGCGCGTGCGAGGGGTGGGTCCCCAGGTCGGGACGAGTCCGGCCCCGCGCTGCGCCGCGGCGTCGCGGCAGCCCGCCATGCTGCTGCGCAGTGCGGAGTGGTCCAGCGTCGCGTTGAAGTCGCCCGCCACGACCACCGGCTCGGGGCCCCCGCACCACTGCTCGAGCCGGGCCAGGTCGGTGAGCCACTGGGGGACCGAACCGGGCACGGGGGCGACCGAGTGGAACGCCACGAACCGGAGCGGGCCCAGCCCGCCGCCGGTGACCACGACGTAGGGGAACGGTGCCTCCGCCCCGTACTGCACCTGCACGTCGCCCAGCTCCTCGGAGACCACAGCGGTCACCCCAGCGACGTCGTCGCGCCCGGGGGGAGTGGAGGTGTGCAGCCGGTACCCCAACGGCTCGACGAGGGGCGCGATCCGGGACCGGTAGGCCTGCCCCGACTCGCTGAGCGACACGACGTCGGGCCGGGTGGCGGCGATCAGCTCGGCCAGCTGGGCGGGATCTGCGCTGCCCTCGTAGGTGTTGAACGCCAGCACGGTGAGCGGGGCGCCCGCGGTGGGCAGCGGGTCGGCGATCGTGCGTGGCAGCACCATCGCGGTGCCCGCGAGGAGCACCGCGAGGACACCGGCGACGAAGGGCCACGCCCCCCGCCGGAACCACAGCACGACCAGCAGCAGCACCAGCAGGCCCAGTACCGCAACGAGGATCCACGGCCGGAACGGCACCAGCTGTGCGAACGGGCTCAGCCGGTCGAGTCCGAGCAGGTCGGGCACGGCCGCCACCGCCACCAGGAGGGTGAGCAGCGCCGCGGCGGTGAATCGAATGATCGGGCGGCTGCGTCGCCGCGGGGGTGGAGGTGGTGGGGTCACGGGAGTGAGGTGGCCCGGCGGTGCGGTCACGCGATCGAGTCTGCCGCAGCCCGGTTGAGAGGGCGCTGAGTGGACCTTGCGGAACGATCATCGGCGCTGAGTGGAGGTTGCGGAACGAACATCGGCGCCGAGTGACGGCCCGGCTGAGGTGACGATCACGACGGCACGGGCATGCCGCGCCCGTTGCTGCGCGCGAGGAGGGCGGCGATCACCGCGACGAGGACGCCCGCCGAGCCGACGACCACCACGGCTGCGGCAGGGGAGGCGAGGTCGATCAGGAGGCCGGCGAGCGGCGTGCCCACCGCGGCGCCCAGCGTGATGGCGGAGCCGTGCAGGCCCGTGACCAGGCCGCGCGCGTGCTCGGGCGCGAGCGCGCTCACGGCCTCGGCGCTGGCCGCGAGCGACGGGGCGCAGAGCAGCCCGGCGGGCACGAGCAGCAGCGCGTACGACCACCATGGGCCGCCGAACGCCACCGGCAGGGTGGCCACCCCGAGCCCGGCGACGAGGGCGAAGAGGGAGCGTGAGCGGCTGGCCGCCCCGTAGACGAACCCGCCGGCGAGCGACGCCAGGCACCACGCCGCGTTGACGACGGGGATCCATGCCGCCTGCCCACTGGTCTGCAGACCGGCGATCATCGACAGCTCGGTGCCGAAGACCAGGGCGACCGCGGCGCTCGTGGCCAGCAGCGCCGCGACCAGCCGCGCGTCGAGCCATTGCCGCACCCGCGGGATGGCACCCGCGATGGGCGGCTCGGGCGCCCGTGTGGGCGGGTTCAACGCCCAGAGCGCGAACCCGGACAGTACCCATCCCGCGCCGACGACCCACATGCCGACGGTGGTGGTGAGCTGCAGTGCGAGCAGCGTGCCGACCGCCGGCCCGATGATGTAGGACAGCTCGACCGACATCGAGTCGAGCGCGAACGCGGGCCGCCGGCGCGGGGGAGGCACCAGGGCGGCCAGCGACTGCCGGATCACCGAGTACACCGGCATCCCGAGCAGGCCGCCGAGCAGGGCGCCCACGAGCAGCGCGGGGTAGGGCAGCCAGGGCGCGACCGTCCAGAACACGGCCTCGGCGCAGAGCGTGAGAACGAGCATGGTGCGCAGGCCGCGCCGGTCGACCAACCTGCCCAGCAGTGGGGCCCCGATCGCCATCCCGACGGTGGCGGACGCACCGACGAGCCCCGCCGCGCCGTACCCGTGGCCGAGGGTGAGCACCACGTGGAGCGTGAGCGTGATCGCCGCGGCGGAGGCCGGGATGCGGGCGAGGAACGCCACGGCCGTGAGCGGTGCCACCCCGGGCAGGCGCAGGACCTCGCGGTAGGCCGCCATCCCCCGGCCGGCGGCCACATCTGCTGCAACGTCCACGTCGACATGGTGCCGCGCGGCACCGACAGAACCTGAGCGAGATCCCGATTAACTTGACTGGTTCCAGAAAAGCTGGTCAACTCTGCGGCGATGGCACCCCTAGCAGACGACGCCCAGCGCCTCCGGGACGCCGGCCTGCGCGTCACCGGGCCCCGGCTCGCGGTGCTCGACGTGCTGGCCGAGCATCCGCACGCCACGGCCGACACGGTCGCCCGCCTGGTCCGCACCGCGCACCGCAGCATCTCGACCCAGGCCGTCTACGACGTCCTCGCCGCCTGCAGCGAGGCCGGTCTCGTCCGGCGCATCGAGCCCGCGGGCTCGGCCGCCCGGTTCGAGACGCGCACCGGGGACAACCACCACCACCTGGTCTGCCGCGCCTGCGGGCGCACCACCGACGTCGACTGCGCCGTCGGGGAACGCGCCTGCCTCACCCCGAGCGACGCGGCGGGCTACGTCGTGGACGAGGCGGAGGTCGTGTTCTGGGGTCTCTGCCCGGCGTGCCAGCACGACCGCCCGTCCCACCACCGAGAGATGACGAAGGAGATTCCGTGACGGCAACAGAGCCGCGGCCCACGACGACGGACGCCGGTGCGCCGGTCGCGAGTGACGAGCACTCGCTCACCGTCGGGCCCGACGGTCCGATCCTGCTCCAGGACCACTACCTGATCGAGCAGATGGCGAGCTTCAACCGGGAGCGCATCCCGGAGCGCCAGCCGCACGCCAAGGGTGGCGGCGCGTTCGGCACCTTCGTCGTCACCAACGACGTGAGCGCCTACACCAAGGCCGAGGTGTTCCAGCAGGGCGCGGAGACCGAGGTCGTCGCCCGGTTCTCCAGCGTGGCGGGGGAGCGGGGCAGCCCCGACACCTGGCGCGACCCGCGCGGTTTCGCCGTGAAGTTCTACACGTCCGAGGGCAACCTCGACATCGTCGGCAACAACACGCCGGTCTTCTTCCTGCGCGACCCAATGAAGTTCCAGCACTTCATCCGGTCGCAGAAGCGCCTGCAGCGCAACAACCTGCGCGACGCCGACATGCAGTGGGACTTCTGGACGCTGTCGCCGGAGTCGGCGCACCAGGTCACCTGGCTGATGGGTGACCGGGGCATCCCGAAGACGTGGCGCAACATGAACGGCTACTCCAGCCACACCTACTCGTGGATCAACGCCGCGGGCGAGCAGTTCTGGGTGAAGTACCACTTCAAGTGCGACCAGCCGATCGAGAACCTCACGCAGGCCGACGCCGACCGGATCGCCGGCGAGGACGGTGACTTCCACCAGCGCGACCTGTACGAGGCGATCGAGCGCGGGGAGCTCCCGAGCTGGACGCTCAAGATGCAGATCATGCCGTTCGAGGACGCCAAGGACTACCGGTTCAACTCGTTCGACCTCACCAAGGTGTGGCCGCACGCCGACTACCCGCTCATCGAGGTCGGCAAGCTGACGCTGAACCGCAACGTCACCGACTTCCACGCCGAGATGGAGCAGGCGGCGTTCCAGCCGAACAACCTGGTGCCCGGCACCGGGCTGTCCCCGGACAAGATGCTGCTGGCCCGCGGGTTCTCCTACGCCGACGCGCACCGCGCCCGCCTCGGGGTGAACTACCAGCAGATCCCGGTCAACCGTCCGCGCGTCGCCGTCAACAGCTACTCCAAGGACGGCGCGATGCGGATCGACAACGTGACCGACCCGGTGTACGCGCCGAACTCGATGGGGGGCCCGAAGGCTGACCCGCTGCGCGCCACCTACGCCGGCCTGCAGGCACTCGACGGCGAGATGACGCGTGCCGCCTACACGCTGCACGCCGAGGACGACGACTACGGCCAGGCCAACACCCTGCTCAACAAGGTGTTCTCCGAGGCCCAGCGCGAGCAGCTGGTCGAGACCGTCGCGGGTGCGGCCTCCGGTGTGAAGTCCGAGGACATCCGCGAGCGCGTCTACCAGTACTGGAAGAACATCGACAAGGTCATCGGCGACAAGATCGAGGCCGCGATCAAGGCCAAGCTGGCCGAGGGCGAGTCCGACAAGGGCGGGGCCCGGTTCGACTGACGGACCTCCACACGTCGACGGCCCCCGGGTGCACGTCCGGGGGCCGTCCCGTTTCCGGAGCCCGGACACCGGGGCCGGGCGGGATAGGGTCGGCGACGTGGGCGATCCGAGCGACGTGACGATCTGGCACAACCCGCGGTGCTCGAAGAGCCGGGGCGCGCTCGAGCTGCTGGGCGAGCTCGGCGTCGAACCGGCCGTGGTGCGCTACCTGGAGGCCGCTCCCAGCAGGGCCCAGCTCGAGGACGTCCTGCGCAGGCTCGGCACCGACGACCCGCGCACGATCACGCGCACGGGAGAGCGGCTGTACCGGGAGCTCGGGCTGGCCGACGCCGACCGCGACGCCCTGCTCGACGCACTGGCCGAGCACCCGGCCCTGATCGAGCGGCCGATCGTGCTGAGGGGCGATCGTGCCGTCGTCGCCCGCCCTCCGGAACGGGTGCGCGACCTGATCGTGTGACGTGCGCCACTTCTACGCGGCGGCAGGCAACGCTGGACGGGGTTGCGGGGTCTTTTCCAGTGCTGGTCGGGCCGGGTGAGGGGGGCGGCCCGACCGGCACGCTCACCCACCGCCGGGGCTGTTCGGCTCGGCGCGTGAGGTGAACCTGCGGTGATCAAGGCGCTGATGTCGTACTGGATCGAGTCAGGAGCGACCTCAGCGCCTTGATCGACGGGCCTTCGCTTCTGGCGGCCTTGCGTCGGCGAAGCACCGCTTTTCGTTCGCCGCACCTGGCGACGGGGTGGGTGAGCCGGTTCGGGGTGCGCGAGCGGTGGTGGGTGGGGTGGCCACGCCTGCCAGGCGGGGCCCGTGAAAGGGCTGGCTCCGGCAGGAAACGCCCTCAGATCGAGCTCCTCCTATCAGCGCGTTCCGCCACCTCGTGGCGGTCCGGGAGAGCTGAGGACTGCTCGACACGATGCGCCAGCTCCGCCATCCGCCGGACCGAACATGGGTAGGAGTGGTAGCCCCGTTGGGCGTCGAGAGCGCAGGCGCGGCAGTACCCCTGGCCGTCGTCGACATGCTCGCCGATCAGGGTCTCTGCCAGCCCGGGGTTGCGGACGATGAACTCGACGAGCGGGTGGTCGATCATCGTGGCCACGCCGACTCGGGTGCGGTGGAACCGGCCGAGGCGGGGTGGTGTGAGAGACCGGACCCCGCCTCGGCCGGAGCTGGGGAAGCGGCGCGATGGGGGGCGTGACGCATGGGACGATGAGTAGTCACTGAAGCTCCATGAGGCGCCAGGCAATCTTGTCATTCAATGGTTCGTGACGATAGCGTGAGACGTCTCATGACGGAAGGTGGGACATTGCTCGCTTCGCATGCAGCGCCGCTGCGCTGGCTCATCGGTACCGAACTGGCCCGCTACCGCACCTCGGCGCGACTGTCGCTGTCGGAAGCCAGCACGCGAACCGGAATCAGCAAGGCCAAGCTGAACCACCTGGAGAACGGGCGGCAGCAGCAGGACCCCGACGACATCGCTGTGCTACTCAAGGCCTACGGCGCGGAGCAGCGTGACATCGACCGGCTGACGTCGCTGACCGGTCGCGCGGACGACGCCACGTGGTGGGCGCCATGGGCGGCCGTCGTGCCGGACTGGTTGAAGACGTTCGTCGGGCTGGAGGGCCTGGCAGGATCCGAGTTCACGTTCGAGCCGACGATCATCCCTGGACTGCTCCAAACTCAGGAGTATGCAGCGGCGATCACAGCGAAGTCGCCGCGTGTTCGAGGCGACCACGGCGAGCGGTTCGTCAGCTTCCGGATGGCACGGACTCGCCGACTCACGGCTGCTGACCGCCCGCTTGCTCTCCACGCCGTTGTCACCGAAGGTGCGCTGCGGCTTGCTGTTGGCGACGCCGACCTTCGGCGCGCCCAGCTCGAGCACCTGCTGGAGCTGGCGAAGCTCCCGACGGTGACCCTGCAGGTGGTCCGCCCCGAGGATGGGCCGCACACCGCACTTGCCGGACCATTCGTGCTGCTCGACTTCGAGTCGGCGCGGCCGATCTGCTACGTCGAGCTCAAGGACGGCGCGGTCTACCTGCAGGAATCCGACCAGGTGTCCACCTATAGGATGGTCGCCAGTGACCTCCAGCAGGTCGCCCTCGGTCCGGAGCAGTCCGTCGCTCTGATCGAGGCGATGCTTGCGCAGTGACAGCAGGAGTTGTTTTCCGTGGCCACCGACCTCAGCGCCCTGGCATGGCGAAAGAGCAGCTACAGCGGAGACAACGGCAACTGTGTTGAATTGGCGCCTCTCGCCGATGGGACTGTGGCGATTCGGGACAGCAAGCACCCGGACGGCGGTGTGCTGATCTTCACCCGGGCTGAGGTCGACGCCTGGGTCAAGGGGGTCCGAGCAGGCGAGTTCGACGACCTGACCTGATCGCCGGCCCGACCCCAACCCCGCCCGTCCATGCGACGCGTGAACGACGCCCTCGCCGACCGGGACACGCCTCAAATCGTGTGAGCCTCCGCGAGCCGGCGTTCGGTGCGCTCGATGGCGCCGCGGATCGCGGACTCCGCGCGGTGCATCGCCCGCGCAACCGCCGACTCGGGCTCGTACCGCCGCAAGATCTCCGCCAGGCGGTCCGAGTAGTCCAGCGGCTCACCCCTCGGGCCCGTCGCTGTGCGTCCGGAAGGGCGGGCGAGATCGACGTGAGAGGGGTTGCGCCCGGCGCGAGAGCCCCCTCAGGTCGATCTCCCCCGCCGGGTCCCTGTGCCGCCGGTCAGCCGGCTCGGCCGGTGGTTCCGCGCACCACGAGCCGCGTCGGCACCGTGACGGACGGACGGGGCCGGTCCGGTTCGGCCAGCGCGGCGAGGAGCATCTCCGCGGCCAGCACCCCCTGCGCCTCGACGGGTTGGGCGACGGTGGTCAGGTCGAACATCTCCGACATCTCGTGGTCGTCGATGCCCACGACCGAGAGGTCGCCGGGCACCCGGAGCCCGGCGTGGCGGGCGACGTGGATCGCGCCCATCGCCATCTCGTCGGACGCGGCGAACACGGCCGTCGGGGGGTCGGGCAGCCGCAGCAGCCGCTCCATCGCGGCCATCGCGCCGGGCACCGTGAACCCGCCGACCGTCTCCAGTGCGCGGTCGGCCGGGATGCCCGCCGCGGCCAGCTCCCCCCGGTAGCCCACGAGCCGGTCGGCCGGGAGTGCCGACAGCAGGGGGTCCTCCGGCTCCCCGCCGATGAACGCGATCCGGCGGTGGCCCAGGTCGATCAGGTGCCGCACAGCGCACCGCGCGGCACCCTCCTCGTCGATCCGCACGCTGCACCACCCCGGCACGGCGAACCCCACCACGCCGACCGGACCGCCCGCCGCCGAGAGCGTGGCGACCTCCTCGGCGGTGGGTTGCAGCCCGAGCACCAGCACCGCGTCCACCCGCTTGTGCAGCAGCGTGCCCGAGAACGCGCGCTGCCGTTCCACCGCGTTGGTACCGAGGCTGTAGAGCAGCAGGTCGTAGCCCGCCGGGCGCAGCCGCTCCTCGGCGCTGTGCACGACGGCGGCGAAGAACCACCGGTTGACGAACGGGGCGACCACCCCGATCGCCATCGTCTGCCCGCTGGCGAGGCTCGCCGCGCTCGGTGAGGCGACGTAGCGCAGGTCCGCCGCGACGGCGAGCACCCGCTGCCGGGTGGCCTCGGAGACCCGGGGCAACCCGTGCAGCGCGCGCGACACCGTCGCGATGGAGACGCCCGCCGCGTCCGCGACGTCCCTGATCGTGGTCATGCCGGATCCGGCCTAGCCCTTGACGCTGCCCGCGAGCAGGCCGCGGACGAAGAAGCGCTGCAGGCTGAGGAACACGATCAGCGGAATGATGATCGAGACGAATGCTCCGGCGGAGAGCAGGTGCCAGTCGGAGCCACGGGAGCCCACGAGGTCGGCGACCCGCACCGTCAGCGGCGCGACGTCCGGGGTGCCGCCCGCGAACACGAGCGCCACCAGCAGGTCGTTCCACACCCACAGGAACTGGAACACCGCGAACGCCGCGATGGCCGGCTTCATGAGCGGCAGCATGATCGTCAGGAAGATCCGCACGTGGCCCGCGCCGTCCACCCGTGCGGCCTCGACGAGCTCACCCGGGATGTCCCGCATCGAGTTGTGCAGCAGGAAGATCGCCAGCGGCAGCGCGAAGATCGAGTGCGAGATCCACACCGTCCAGAACGTGCCGTTCAGTCCCGTGCCGACGTACAGCTCCAGCAGTGGGATGAGCGCCACCTGCAGCGGGACGATCTGGAGCGCGAACACGGCCACGAAGAGCGTGTCGCGCAGCGGGAACCGCATCCAGGCGAATGCGTACGCGGCCAGCGTGGCCAGCACGATCGGGATGAGCACCGACGGGATCGTGATCAGGATCGAGTTCAGGAAGTACCCCGACAGCGGCCGGCTGCCGCCGAAGAGCACTTCGGTGTAGTTGTCGAACGTGACGGCGGGGTCGGCGAAGAACGTCCACCACCCGGAGGTCTTGACCTCCCGCTCCGGCCGGAACGAGGACAGGAGCAGCCCGAAGGTCGGGATCGTCCACAGCACGGCGATGACCAGTGCCGCCAGCGACGCCCACGGCGAGCTGAGCCGCTTCTTCGCGGACCGGCTCGCCGTCGTGGCGGCGAGCCCGGGGGTCGTGGTGCTCGGAGCGCTGTCGAGGACTGCCATCATTTCGCCTCCGCGGGAAGAAGTACGTCGGCGGTCATCGCGCGTCCACCTTCCGCATCTGCCGCACGTTGTAGATCACGATCGGCACCACCAGGACGAACAGGAGCATTGCCAGCGACGAGCCGACGCCCAGGTCGAAGAGCCGGAAGCTCTGCGTGTAGAACTCGTTGGCGACCACGCCGGTGCCGTACTGGCCGCCGGTCATCGTGCGCACGATGTCGAAGACCTTGAGCACCGCGATGCTGATCGTGGTGAGCACCACGACCACTGCGGGCCGGATGCTCGGCAGCGTGATGAACCAGAACATGCGCAGGCCGCCGACGCCGTCGAGGCGGGCCGCCTCCACCACGTCGTCGGGGATCGCCTTGATCGCCGCCGACAGGATCGTCATCGCGAACCCCGCCTGGATCCAGATCATCACGACGATCAGGAGCAGGTTGTTCCACGGTTGCAGCAGGATCAGGTTGACCGGCTCGAAGCCGAGCCAGACCAGGAACTGGTTCACCAGCCCGATCTGCTGGATGTTCTGCTGGTTCGGCCGGAACTCGTAGATGAACTTCCAGATGATCGACGCGCCGACGAACGAGATCGCCATCGGCAGGAAGATCAGGGCCTTGGCGAGGGCCTCGAAGCGGGTGCGGTCCACGAGCACCGCGTAGATCAGGCCGATCGCGGTGGCCAGAAGCGGGGTGACGATCACCCAGATCGCGGTGTTGCGCAGCACGACCAGCAGGTCGGGCTGGGTGAAGATCGTGATGTAGTTGCTCAGCCCCACGAAGTTGGCGCTGGTGCGGTCGAAGACCGACTGGATCGCGGTGCGGACGGCCGGGTAGACGAGGCCGACCGCGAGCAGCAGCAGGGCCGGGGCCACGAACGCGAGGCTCTGCAGCAGATTGGACCAGCGGCCGCGGGCCCGGTTGGCGAGGAACAGCACCCCGCCCATCACGGCGGCGAAGAGAACCACCGCGACCAGCAGTTGGAAGAGTTTGTCGAGCAAGGTCATGCCGGCTCACCTCCGGAGCGCGCCGATGATGAAGAACGCCGGGGGCGGATGGTGATCCACCCGCCCCCGGCGCCGGGTCCTGCTGTGCGGCGCTCAGCCCTGGCGGTGCTCCGGTGCGGCGGCGTCGCGCGTCACCGGTCCGATCAGGGCCGAGCGGGCGGTCACGGGGTGGTCGGCCAGGACTGCTCGATGGCCGTGAGCGCGTCCGCGCTGCTCTGCCCGAGGATCCACTCGGTCATGCCCGACCAGAACGACGCGGAACCCACCGCGGCCGGCATGAGGTCCGAGCCGTCGAACCGGAAGGTGTTCTCCGGGTCCTGCAGGATCTCGACGGAGAGCTTGTCGATCGGGTTCGACAGGTTGTTCGGGTCGAGGCCGGTGTTGGCGCTGATCCAGCCGCTCTGGCCGAGCGCGGTGCCCGCCTTGGCCTTCTCGTTGGCCCACTCCGGCGAGGAGAGGAACGCCTGGAAGGCCTGCACCTCGGGCCGGTCGGAGAACGCGGCCACGAACTCGGCGCCGACGAGGATCGTCTGCGGCGCGTTCGGGTCGATCGGCGGCAGCTCGAACGCGAAGACCTCGCCGTTCTCCGAGATGTCGGTGCCCTCGGGGAAGTTCGCGGCGTAGAAGTTCGCCTGGCGGTGCATGTAGCAGGTCTCTTCCAGGATCGGCAGGCCCGCGTCCTGGAACGTGGTGGTGGCGATCGACTGGATGTCGCCGAGGCCGCCGTTGACGTACTCCGGGTTCTTCAGGATGCTGCCGACCCGGTCGAGCGCCGCGACGACCTGCGGGGAGTTGAACGGGATCGCGTGCGTGACCCACTGGTCGTAGACGTCCGGGCCGTTCTCCCGGAGCATCACGTCCTCGAGCCAATCGGTGAGCGGCCAGCCGGTGGCCTCACCGGAGGCGATGCCCGCGCACCACGGCACGCCGCCCTCGGCGACGATGCGGTCCGACAGCGCCACCATCTCGTCCCACGTCTGCGGGACCTCGTAGCCCTTGGCGGCGAACGCCTGCGGCGAGTACCACACGTAGGACTTCACGTTCGAGCCCAGCGGGGCGGCGTAGAGCGTGCCGTCGACGCTGCCCGCGGACTTGAACGTCTCCGAGAAGTACTGGTCGACGTTGGTGGCCACGGCCTGCGGCGCGGGCTTCACGGCGCCGGTGTCGCGCACCAGCGTGGCGAGCAGGCCGGGCTGCGGGATGTAGGCGATGTCCGGCGCGTTGCCGCTCTGCACGCGCACGTTGAGCTGGGCCTCGAACTCCTTGGAGCCGTTGTAGACGACCTGCGCCCCCGTGCACTCCTGGAACTTCTGGTACGAGTCGATGTGCGGCTGGTCCTCCGGGGCTGTGATCGAGGTGTAGACCTCGATCTGCTTGCCGGTCAGGTCGCCGTACTGCGTGTAGGCCGCGCAGTCCTCGCCCGTGGGGGCCTGGCCGGAGCCGCCGCCTCCCACGTTGCTGCCGCCGCAGCCGGCGAGCACGAGGCTCACTCCGAGTGCGGCGCCCAGCAGGCTCGTCGTGCGCGAAGGCCTGCGCAGCGTCAGTGCAGACATCACAGCCTCCGCTTTCGTCGGTGCGACCCGGACGTTGTGCCCGAGTCGTGCGAATCGGGGGTATGGAAGCGTTTACGCACCACTCACAGCAACCTCTGGCCGTAACGATCGCGTAACTCACACGGGTGTGGCGATGTGCTGACACTGCGTAGTGGGTCTGGTGCAAACGCATTCCGCCATGGCAGGCTGCGGGTGCTCGACTCCCTCACACTCGGATCGTCCGGCACGTACCTGCCGGTGGAAGGAGCCACAGCATGGCTGCTGTGACCTATGACAGCGCGAGCAGGATCTACCCGGGGACCACCAAGCCCGCGGTCGACTCCCTGAACCTGGAGGTCGCCGACGGCGAGTTCCTCGTCCTCGTGGGGCCCTCCGGATGCGGCAAGTCCACCTCGCTGCGGATGCTCGCGGGCCTGGAGGACATCGACAAGGGCTCGATCCACATCGGCGGGCGCGACGTCACGCGGGTTCCCCCGAAGGATCGCGACATCGCGATGGTGTTCCAGAACTACGCGCTGTACCCGCACATGACGGTCGCCGAGAACATGGGCTTCGCGCTCAAGATCGCCGGCAAGCCGAAGTCCGAGATCCAGGAGCGGGTGAAGGAAGCCGCCAAGATCCTCGACCTCGAGGGGTACCTCGACCGCCGCCCGAAGGCGCTGTCCGGTGGCCAGCGCCAGCGCGTGGCCATGGGCCGCGCCATCGTGCGCCAGCCGCAGGTGTTCTGCATGGACGAGCCGCTGTCCAACCTGGACGCCAAGCTGCGCGTCTCCACCCGTACCCAGATCGCGTCGCTGCAGCGGCGGCTCGGGATCACCACCGTCTACGTCACCCACGACCAGGTCGAGGCCCTGACGATGGGCGACCGGGTGGCGGTGCTCAAGGACGGCCTCCTCCAGCAGGTCGACACGCCGCGGGCGATGTACGACCGGCCGGCCAACGTGTTCGTCGCAGGCTTCATCGGTTCGCCGGCGATGAACCTGCTCCCGGTCGACGTCGAGGGCGACGTGCTGCACTTCGGCGGCGCCGACATCCGGCTGCCGCGCACTGCGGTCGCCGAGTCGACGAGCCGGTCGTTCACGGTGGGTGTCCGCCCCGAGGACCTGGAGGTCGCCGAGCCCGGGGCCGGCCTGGCCACGGAGGTCGACGTCGTCGAGGAGCTCGGCGCCGACGCCTACGTGTACGGCACCGCGGAGGTCGCGGGCGAGCGCCACACCGTCATCGCGCGCGTCGACGGCCGCACGCCGCCGAGCCGGGGTGCGGTGCTGCACTTCGCCCCGAAGCCCAACCACGTGCACCTGTTCGCCGGCGAGTCCGGTGAGCGCATCGAGGTCTGACCTCGCGAGCACTGTGCTGATCGGCCCCGGAACCCCTGCGGTTCCGGGGCCGATCGGCGTTCAGGCTGCGGGGCGCTGATGACCGGTCGGGGGTGGACGGTCAGCCGACGGCGCGGCGGGCGAAGTTGATCTCGGTGGCCATGTGGCGCAGGGTCTCCTCCACGACGAGCGAGCCGTGGCCCGCGTCGAACCGGCTCACCTCGTACCGCACGTCACCGCGGGCGGCGACCGCGTCGAGGTAGTTGTCCACCTGGCGGATCGGGCAGCGCGGGTCGTTCTCGCCCGCCAGGACGAGCACCGGTGCACGGACCTGGTCGACGTAGGTGAGCGGCGACGCCGTCCGGTACGCGTCCGGCCGCTCCTCGGGCGAGCCGCCGAACAGCGCCCGGTCGAAGGCTCGCAGCTGCTCCATCTCGTCGGCGTACGCGGTGAGGTAGTCGGCGACGGGCACGCCGGCGAGCGCGGCCGCCCACCGCTGCGGCTGGGTCCCGATCGCCAGCAGCGCGAGGTACCCGCCCCACGACCAGCCCTCCGCCACGCAGCGGGCCGGGTCGCTGATCCCGGCGGCGACGCAGTGGTCGAGCGCGGCGGCCACGTCCTCCAGCTCGGTGAGCCCTGGCCGGCCCTCGATAGCGTCGCGCCACGGCGAGCCGTAGCCCGTCGAGCCGCGGTAGTTCACCTCCACGACGACGAAGCCGGCTTCCACCCAGGCCGCGCGGGCGGCGCTGAACCGGTCCTCGTCGGCCGCGTGTGGTCCGCCGTGCAGGCTGAACACCGTGGGTGCCGGCCCGTCCTGGCCGTCGGGCCGGGCGACCAGCGCATGCACCCGCCCGCCGGGGCCGTCGACCCACAGGTCCTCGACGGGCACCGAGCCGGGCGCGCGCTCGCCGGGCGGGGTGACGAGCACGCGGTCGGTGCCGTCGGGGTGCAGGGCGCGGACGGTCGACGGTTCCGCGGCCGAGGAGCACGTGTACTCGACGGTGCCGTCGGGACGCACCTCGGCAGAGCCGACGCAGCCCGGTGCGACCGGCAGCTCGGTCAGCTCGCCCGTGCTCAGGTCGTAGCGGTGCAGGCGGGTGCGCGCGGCGAACGTGTGCCAGACCAGGAGGGACTTCCCGTCCGGGGCGAAGTCGGCGATCAGCTCGCCCGGCAGGTCGAGGGCGAGCTCGGTCTCGGTGTCGGCGAGGACGTCCCAGAGCAGCAGCTCCTCGCGGCCGTGCCGCTCGTGCAGCAGGAGTAGCCGCCCGTCGCCCGGCACCGGGGCGAACACGAGCGGCGTGAGGCCCTTGCCCTCGCCGTCGGACTTCTCGGCGACCGTGCCGCCGTCGGAGACGCGCAGCACCCGGACCGCCGGGTGCCGGGAGTCGCCGTGCTCGGAATGGCTGATCGCGAGCAGCGTCTCGTCCTCCGACAGCGCCCCGACTCCCGCGTCCTCGGCGTGCCGGTAGACGACCTCCGCCGGCCCGTCGCCGCGCCGCACCCAGATCGCGGTGCCGTGGTCGGTGGACGTGCCCGCGGCGGCGACGGAGCGGCCGATCTCGAGCCCGGCCGGGTAGCCGTCCTCGACGCCGGGGATCGCGGGCTCGGCCGCGGCGGCGTCCGGCCGGCCGGCGAACGGCTCGGTCACCCAGTGCCCGAACTCGTCGCCGTCGGTGTCGGCGAACCACCACACCGTCTCGCCGTCCGGCGGCAGCGTGGCCGAGTGCGTGCCGCTGCGCCGGTCGGTCACCTGCCGGTGCGCCCCGGTCGCGCGGTCCCAGACGTAGACCTCGGTCGTCCCGCTGGCGTTGGACGTGTAGACCGAGCGGTCCGGCGCGTCCTTCGCCCAGGTGGGGCGGGACATGCGGGGCGCGGTGAACCGGGCGCGCCACCGCTGCTCACGCTCGTCGTCGAAGAGGTGTTCGGGCACGGGGGCGACGGGATGTGCGGTCACCCCGCCGATCCTGCCCCAACCGTCACCAGGTGAGCTCGGCACAGCCGGTGTGGGTGCCCGGCGGCTCGACCTGCACGGTGAAGTGATCGAGATCGTGGTGCTCGGTGAGGTACTTCTGGGCGGCGGTCAGCACGGCCCCCGGGTTGCACGCCGCGTCGACCGTGAGGTGTGCCGAGCCCACCTCCATCCCGGAGGTCAGCGTCCAGACGTGGACGTCGTGGACGTCCTGGACGCCGTCGAGCGCGCCGAGCCCGTCCCGGACCGCGGTCACGTCGACGTGGGCGGGCGCGGCCTGCACGAGGATCCGCACCGCCTGCCGGCCCAGCGACCAGGTGCGCGGCAGCACGAACAGCCCGATGCCGATCGCGACGATCGGGTCGGCGTAGCGCCAGCCGAACAGCAGCGTCACCGCACCCGCGACCATCACCCCGACCGACCCGAGGGTGTCGGCGAGCACTTCGAGGTAGGCGCCGCGGACGTTCAGGCTCTCCTTGGCCCCCTGGCGCAGCATCGCGAACACGACGAGGTTGGCGCCGAGCCCGGCCGCCGCCGTGATCAGCAACGGGAGCCCGGGGACCTCCGGCGGCTCGGTGAAGCGCCGGACGGCCTCCACGATCACCCAGCCGGCCACGGCGAACAGCAGCACCGCGTTGGCGAGCGCCGCGAGGACCTCGGCCCGGTACAGCCCGAACGTGCGCCGGTCGTTGCGCCGCGACGCGCGTGCGGCCGTGATCGCGGCCAGCGCCATGCCGACGCCGAGCACGTCGGTGAACATGTGCCCGGCGTCGGAGAGCAGGGCCAGCGACGACGTCGCCAGCCCGACGACGACCTCCAGCACGAGGAACGCGGCGAGCACGCCGAGCGAGATCGCGAGCCGGCGCACGTGCCGGCCCGACGCGCTGCCGGCGTCGGCCGCATCGATGCCGTGCCCGTGTCCGTGGCCCGCTCCCATATCCGCGGAACATATGCGAAAGTACGCATGAGTGCAATCCGGGTCGGTCGGACGGTGGACGGCCGGTGACGCAGATCATGCAAGGATCACCCGCGTGAGCGAGCCGGTGCGCCCCGAGGACATGCGCGTCTCCGACGTTGACCGCGGCCGTGTGCAGGACCGGCTCCGGCGGGCCCACGACAGCGGGTAGCTCGACCTCGGCGAGTTCGACGAGCGCGTGCGGTCGGTCTGGGCGGCGCGCACCCGCGGCGAGCTCGAGCGCGCGACGGCCGACCTGCCCGCGCTGCCGCCCGAGCCCGGCCGCCGGCCGGTCTTCTCCGACACCGACGGCGGCACGGCGATGCGGGTGCTGACGATCGTCTGGGCCGGGCTCACCGCCGTCAACCTGGTGATCTGGGGGATCATCTCGCTCAGCGCCGGCGCCCTGTACCCGTGGTGGGTCTGGGTCGCCGGGCCGGCCGGGGCGGTGCTGCTCGTGCTCTAAGTCGCGGGCATCGACAGGCCGCCGCGCAAGCCGGGCCGGTAGCCCTCCGTCTCCCAGGGACCACCCGGTCCTGGTCCGCAGCCCCGGTTGCAGCAAAGCCACTTTCACGCAAGCAGATGGCATGAAAGTGGCTTTGCTGCAATTTCGTGCCGCCAGTCGCCCGCCCGGACTGCCCACGCGCTGCTGACGTCACGAGGTGATAGCGCTTTCCGGAAGCCCTTGACGTCCCCCGCTCGCGTACTTACGGTTCGTGACCAATGCCAACCGGGAAGTTTCCGGAAGGCGTTGCGGTCGCACCGGTACACCTCGACGAGGAGGCAGACGACCATGTGCTCGCCCACCACGACCGGAACGTCGGCGTGAGCCCGCTCCGGGCAGCGATCGTCGGTACCGGCGGCATCGCGCGGATCCACGCCGAGGCCCTGCGGTCCCTGTCGGACGAGGTCGAGCTCGTCGCGGGGGTCGACGTCGATGCGGAGCGGCTCGCCGCGTTCGGCGACCGGCACGACGTCGCCCTCCGATACACCGACCTCGGGAAGATGCTGGCCTCGGTCGAGCCCGACCTGGTGCACATCTGCACCCCGCCGGGTCTGCACCACGCGCAGGTGCTGGCGTGCCTCGGCGCGGGTGCCACGGCGCTGGTCGAGAAGCCCCCGACGCTGAGCCTCGCCGAGCTCGACGAGCTCGCGGCCGCCGAAGGCGCCGACGGCCCGTGGGTGGCCACGGTGTTCCAGCACCGCTTCGGTTCCGGGGCCCGGCGCCTGCAGGACGTGATGGCCTCCGGAGCGCTGGGCCGTCCGCTGCTCGCGGTCTGCCACACCACGTGGTTGCGCGAGCAGTCCTACTTCGACGTGCCGTGGCGCGGCCGCTGGGACACCGAGGGCGGCGGCCCGACCATGGGGCACGGGATCCACCAGATGGATCTCCTGGTCGCGCTGCTCGGCGACTGGACCGAGGTGTCGGCGATCGCTCGCAGGCAGGCCCGCGCGGTGGACACCGAGGACCTGTCGGTCGCCCACGTGACGTTCGCGAACGGCGCCGTCGCCACCGTGGTCAACAGCGTGCTGTCGCCGCGCGAGGAGAGCTACATCCGCATCGACTTCGAGCGCGCGACCGTCGAGCTGACCCACCTCTACGGCTACGGCGACGACGACTGGCGGATCACGCCCGCGCCGGGCCACAAGGAGGTCGTGACGGCGGCGTGGGCCGCGGGCGACGCCGGCGTCAGCAGCGGGCACCGCGCACAGCTCGCCCACGTGCTCCGGTGCCTGCGCGAGCACCGCCCGCCGCCGGTCACCTCGGCCGACGCGCGGCGCACGATGCAGCTGGTGGCGGGGGTCTACGCGTCGGCGTTCGAGCGCACCCCGGTGACGCCCGCCGACCTGGCGGCGCCGTCGCCGTTCCACGCGGGCATGAGCGGCACGGGCCCGCGGTGGTGACGGCCGGGCCGGGCGGCGCCGGGGGGACCCGATGACCAAGCTCGTGGTCCGGCGCCTGCTCTACATGATCCCCACGATGTTCGCCATCTCGGTGGTGACGTTCCTGATCATCCAGCTGCCGCCCGGCGACTTCCTGTCCACCTACATCGCGGAGCTGGCGTCCCGCGGCGACGCCGTGGACACCCGGCTGGTCGACGCGCTGCGCGAACGCTACGGGCTCGACCAGCCGATCTACGTGCAGTACTGGCAGTGGATCTCCAACATCGTGCTGCACGGCGACTTCGGCGACTCCTTCCAGTACCGCAGGCCGGTGTCGGACCTGATCTGGGGCAGGCTCGGCCTCACGATCGCGCTGGCGATCGCCACGCTGCTGGTCAGCTGGGCGATCGCGTTCCCGATCGGCGTGTACTCCGCGGTGCGCCAGCACTCGTTCGGCGACTACGCCTTCACGTTCATCGGGTTCCTCGGCCTCGCCACGCCGAACTTCCTGCTCGCGCTCATCTTCGTGTGGATCTCGTTCCGCTACTTCGGTCAGAGCGTCGGGGGGCTGTTCTCGCCCGAGTACGTGGACGCGGCCTGGAACCTGGGCAAGGTCATCGACCTGGTCGCGCACCTGTGGATCCCGGTGCTGATCATCGGCACGGCGGGCACGGCGGCGCTGATCCGGGTGCTGCGCGCCAACCTGCTGGACGAGCTGCGCAAGCCGTACGTCACCACGGCGCGGGCCAAGGGGCTCCCGGAGTGGCGGATCATCCTGAAGTACCCGGTGCGCACGGCGGTGGGGCCGTTCATCAGTACTGTGGGCTGGCTGCTGCCGAGCCTCGTCGGCGGCGAGGTGCTGGTGTCGGTGGTGATCGGGCTGGACACCACCGGCCCGCTGCTGCTCGACGCCCTGATCAGCCAGGACATGTATCTGGCCGGCAGCTTCATCCTGATCCTGGCCACGCTGACCGTGATCGGCACGCTCGTGTCGGACCTCCTGCTCGCGTGGTGGGACCCACGCATCAGGCATGCGCAAGGGTGAGGGCAGCAACATGGCGCTGAGAAGCATGGCATCGAGAGTCCGGCGCAAGGCCGACCGCGTGGACGAGGCCGCCTTCGCGGTCGCCTCGCAGCGCAAGCTGATCTGGTGGCGGTTCCGCAGGCACCGCCTTGCCATGGCCAGCGGGGTGGTCGTGCTGCTCATGGCGTTCGTCGCGGTGTTCGCGGAGTTCCTCGCCCCGTCCACTCCCGACTCGTTCGACGCCGACCACACCTACGCGCCGCCGCAGCAGCTGCACGTGATCGACACCTCGGGGGGCGGCTGGGAGTTCGGGCTCTACGTCCACGGCTACACCTCCGAACGCGACCCGGAGACGCTCGCCCGCGTCTACGAGATCGACGAGTCGCAGAAGATCCCCGTCGGATTCTTCGTGCGGGGCGAGCCGTACGAGCTGTGGGGGCTGTTCCCCACCGACCTGCACCTCCTCGGGCCGAGCGATCCCGACGCGCCGATGTACCTGCTCGGCGCCGACCGCAACGGACGCGACCTGCTGTCCCGGCTGATCTACGGCACCCGCATCTCGCTGTCGATCGGGCTGGTCGGGGTGGCGCTGACGTTCGTGCTCGGGATCGTGCTCGGCGGGATCTCCGGCTACCTCGGCGGCCGCGCCGACACCGCGATCCAACGCGTGATCGAGTTCCTGATGTCGATCCCGACGATCCCGTTGTGGCTGGGGCTGTCGGCCGCGGTGCCGAGAACCTGGGGACCGCTGGAGACCTACTTCGCGATCACCGTGATCCTCTCGGTGATCGGCTGGACGGACCTCGCGCGCGTGGTGCGCGGGCGGTTCCTGTCACTGCGCGAGGAGGACTTCGTGCTGGCCGCGCGGCTGGACGGGGTCGGCACGCCGCGGATCATCCTGCGGCACATGCTGCCGTCGTTCAGCAGTCACATCATCGCGTCCCTGACGCTCGCGATCCCGTACATGATCCTCGCCGAGACCGCGCTGTCCTTCCTCGGCCTGGGCCTGCAGCCGCCCGTCGTCAGCTGGGGCGTGCTGCTGCAGGAGGCGCAGAACATCCACACGATCGCCGGCTCGCCGTGGCTGCTGCTCCCCGGCGTAGCCGTGGTGGTGGCGGTTCTGGCGCTCAACTTCGTCGGCGACGGGGTCCGCGACTCCGCCGACCCCTACCGATAGGACGGGTGAGACGTGCAGGAACCCAGTGTCGCCGCGGTCCAGGTCGCGCCCGGTTCGCAGCGCGATGACGTCCTCGTCGAGCTCGCCGGACTCCGGACCCACTTCTTCACCGAGGAGGGCCTCGTCCGCGCGGTCGACGGCGTGGACCTGCAGGTCCGCCGCGGCCGGACGCTGTGCGTCGTCGGTGAGAGCGGGTGCGGGAAGAGCATCACCGCCCGGTCGATCCTGCAGCTGGTGGACCCGCCCGGCCGGGTGGTGGACGGGCAGATCCTGCTGCACCGCTCCGGCGGCGAGGTGCTCGACCTCGCCGAGCTGGACCCCCGTGGCCGGGAGATCCGCGACGTCCGCGGCAAGGACATCTCCATGATCTTCCAGGAGCCGATGACCTCGCTCTCGCTGGTCCACACCGTCGGCGACCAGATCGTCGAGGCGATCCGGGTGCACCGCGACGTGAGCAAGGCGAAGGCCCGGCGAGCCGGCCGGAACCGACGTCGCGCTGACGGCCTCGTCGGCGCCCCGACCCGGCGCACCACGAGCACGACCGCTCGCTGCGCATCGGTCATGCCGACGCCGAGCTGGTCCGGTACGTGTACCGGCCGTGGGACGCGCAGGTGGAGTCCCCGAAGCCGTACTTCCACCCGCTGCGGACGCACGGCGGCGATGTCGTGAGCCTCTACCGCCCGCACGACCACGTGTGGCACAAGGGCCTCATGTGGTCCCTGGCCAACGTGTCGCTGCCCGACGTGGGCTCGGCGAACTTCTGGGGCGGCCCCACCTACGTGCGTGGCCGGGGCTACCAGTGGCTGCCCAACGACGGCACGACGCAGCACCGGACCTTCGACCGGATCGACGCGCGGCCCGAGGGCGTCGTCGTCGGCGGGCGGCTGGACTGGATCACGCAGCAGGGCGACACGTGGTTCACCGAGAAGCGCTCGTTCCAGGTCACCGCCCAACCCGATCGCGGCGCCTGGACGCTGGTCTTCACCACCGAGTTCACCAACCGGACCGACAGCACCGTCACGCTCGGCAGCCCCACCACGGAGGGCCGGGAGAACGCCGGTTACGGAGGGCTCTTCTGGCGGGGCCCGCGGTCGTTCTCCGGTGGGCGGGCCTACACCGCCGACGCAGTGGGCGGCGACGACCTCATGGGCGTGCGCGAGCCGTGGCTTGCGTTCGCGGGCAGGCACGACGACACCGGCCGCGCGTCCACGCTCGTGTTCGTCGACGATCCGGCCAACCGCGGCTTCCCCACGACGTGGTTCGTGCGGTCCGGCGTCTACGCCTGCGTCTGCCCCGCGCCCTTCTTCCGCGAGGAGGTGCCCCGGGCGTACCACTGTCGTTTCGGTACGCGGTGGTGATCGCCGACGGTGACCGGGAGCAGGACGGGTCGGCGGCGCTCGCCGATGTCGGCCTGGCGGAGCTGGCGCGCGCGGAGCGCCCGTGACCGGCTTCCCCGGTGGCACGGGCGTGTCGCACCTGCGGGTGTACGACTGGCCCGCGGCCGACGGGCTCGCCGGTGGGTCGCCGCACCTGCACACGGCCTCCGCCGAGGGATACGTGGTGCTGCGAGGCGCCGGCGTGCTCGAGACGCTGAGCAGCGCCGGGTTCCGCGAGACCCCGCTGTCGGCCGGCACGCTGCTGTGGTTCACCCCCGGCACGGTGCACCGCCTCGTCAACACCAGCGGTGACCTCGAGCTGGTCGTGGTGATGCAGAACGCCGGCCTGCCCGAGGCGGGCGACGCCGTGCTCACCTACCCGCCCGACGTGCTCGCCGACCCGCGGGCGTACCGGACGGCCACCGAGCTGTCGTCGGCCGCCGGACCGACCGACCCCACCGCCGCCGACGTCGTGCTGGGCACGGCGGCCCGCCGGCGCCGCGATCTCGCCGTCGAGGGCTACCTCGCGCTGCGCGAGCGCGTCGGGTCCGAGGGCCCTGCGGCGCTGGCGGAACTGCACGCGGCGGCGGTGGCGCTGGTCGGAGGCAAGGCAGCCGGCTGGCGACACGCGTGGGAACGCGGGCCGAAGGCGCAGGCAGACGCGACAGGGCAGCACCTCGACGACATCGCCGCCGGGCGCGGGCGACACCTTGCGGACGCCTCCGTCCACGTGGCGACACCGGCCCCGGGACCGCAGGGGCACGGGATGTGCGGCCGGCTGCAGGTGTGGGATCTGGACGGGGCGCACACAGTGGCCTGATCCGGGGGCCGGACGGTTTCCGGAACTAGACTCGGGTTGTTCCGGAGCACGAGGAGGGCCAGTGGCCGACCACGCGGGAGGCCGCGTCACCATCACCGCCATCGCGCAGGAGGCGGGTGTCTCGCTGCCCACCGTCTCCCGCGTGGTGAACGGTCGCGCCGACGTCGCGCCCGAGACCCGCAAGCGGATCGAGGAGCTGCTGCAGCAGCACGGCTACCAGCGGCCGACCCGGCGGCAGGAGACCAGGGCCAACCTCATCGACCTCGTCTTCAACGACATCGACAGCCCGTGGGCGCTGGAGATCATCCGCGGGGTCGAGGAGGTGGCCCACGGTGCGGGCGCGGGCACCGTCGTCTCCGCCATCCACCGCCGATCCACCGTTGCCCGCCAGTGGCTGGAGAACGTGCGCGCCCGCGCGTCCGACGGGGTCATCTTCGTCACCTCCGACCTCGAGCCCACGCTGCACGCCGAGCTGCGCAGGCTGCACGTTCCCACCGTGGTCGTCGACCCGGCGGGGATCCCCGCGCTGGACGTGCCCACGATCGGGGCCACGAACTGGTCCGGCGGCATGAGCGCCACCGAGCACCTGCTCGGACTCGGCCACCGCCGGATCGGGATCGTGGCGGGACACCCGCGACTGCTGTGCAGCCGGGCGCGGCTCGACGGCTACCGCGCCGCGCTGCAGTCGGCCGGGATCGCGGTCGACGACGCCCTGATCGAGCAGGGGGACTTCAAGCACGAGTCCGGCTACTCCGCGGCGTGCTCGCTGCTCGACCTGGCCGAGCCGCCCACCGCGATCGTGGCCTCGAGCGACGAGATGGCGTTCGGCGTGTACGAGGCCGCCCGGGTGCGGCACCTGCGGGTGCCCGACGACCTGTCCGTCGTCGGCTTCGACGACCTGCCGGGCGCCCGCTGGGCGTCCCCACCGCTGACGACGGTCCGGCAGCCGCTCGTGGAGATGGGCCTGCTCGCGGCCCGCACGGTGCTGCGTCTGATGAACGGCGAGGAGATCGAGAGCCCGCGCGTGGAGCTCGCCACGGACCTGGTCGTCCGGCACAGCACCGCGTCGCCGCGCGGCTGAGGGCGGGCACCGGCGGACAGGGCCCCTCTCCGACTGTCAGGAAAGCCACGTTCCTGTCATTCAACGTCGGGAACGTGGCTTTCTGACACCGAGACCCCGTCCCGATTGAAGAGGTGCTCAGGTGTTGCGTACGCTCCGGTGATCCGCCCGCCCGTCGAGAGGCCGTCGCCGATGCCCCGCACCCGTCGCCTCGCGGCCGTCCTGCCGGCCGCCGCGCTGCTCCTCGGCACGGCCTGTGGCGGCCCGCCACCGTCGGCCGCGGCCACGGGGGAGGGCACGACGGTGCGCAACTGCGGGATCGACGTGACCGTCCCGGCGCCGCCGCAGCGCATCTACGCCGCCTACCAGCCGGCGATCGAGATGGCGCACGCGCTCGGGCTGGGCGACCGGCTCGTCGGCACGGCGTTCCTCGACGCCGCAGTGCTGCCCGAGTACGCGCAGGCGCAGGCGCGGGCTCCGTACCTGCCGCAGATGCCCAGCCGCGAGGCCCTGCTCGCGGCCACGCCGGACTTCGTGCTCTCGGGGTTCAACGACACGTTCGCCGACGGCGGCGGCGAGAGCGTCGGCACCCGGGCGAGCCTGCACGAGCTCGGCGTGCGCACCTGGGTGTTCGGGCCGCTGTGCCCGAGCGCGGACGGGCGCAGCGACGAGGCGATCGACCCGGCATCGGTCACGATGGACACCGTCTACGCGGACCTGCGCGGCCTCGGCACCCTGTTCGGCGTCGAGGAGCGGGCGGAGCAGGTGATCGCCGACATGCAGGACCGCATCGCCGCGGTGCGCGAGCGGGTGGAGGGCGTGCCGCGGCCCAGCGTGGCGGTGGTGGCGCCGCAGGGGGACGGGACGTTCCGCATCGCGAGCGGACTGGACTTCGTGACGCGCATCCTCGACATCGCCGGCGCCGACAACGTCTTCGCCGACCTCATCGACCGGCGCAACGTGAGCGTCGGTGCCGAGGAGATCATCGCGCGGGACCCCGACGTCATCCTCACCAGCACCTGCTGCGACGCGTCCTACACGCTCGCCGACGCCGCGCCGGACGTCGAACGGATCATGGCCGACCCGGCGCTGGCCAACGTCGCCGCGGTCCGTGCTGACCGCGTCGAGCCGTTCCTGTTCGCCGACCGGGCCGCCGGGGTGCGGGTGCCGCACGCAGCCGAGCTGGTCGTCTCGATCGTGCACCCCGACCGGGCGTGACGTCCGTCCTCGCGCCGCCCGCGCCGCGCCCGCGCGTGCGACGGAGGGCCGCACCGCTCGCTCTGGCGCTGGCCGGGCTGGCCGGGGCGGCCCTGCTGTCGCTGCTGGTCGGCAACCAGCCGCTCAGGTTCGGCGAGCTGCTGGCCGCGCTGACCGACTTCGCCGGGCGGGACAGCGACCTGATCGTGTGGCACCTGCGGATCCCGCGCACGGTCGCGGGCCTGCTGGCCGGTGTCGCGCTGGGGCTGGCCGGCGCTGTGGCACAGGGGCTCACCCGCAACCCGCTCGCCGACCCCGGGCTGCTGGGGGTCAACGCCGGCGCGGCGCTGGGGGTGGTCGTCGCCATCGCGGTCCTCGGAGTGGGGACCCTCGCCGGCTACGCCTGGTTCGCGTTCGCCGGGGCGGCCGCGGCGGCCGTGGCCGTCCACGCGGTGGCCTCGGCGGGCCGGGGCGGGGCGACGCCGGTGAAGCTCGCGCTCGCCGGCGCCGCGCTGTCGGCCCTCCTCGGCTCGGTGACCTCGGCGTTCACGCTGCTCGACGTCGACGCGTTCGAGCGCTTCCGGTTCTGGGTGATCGGGTCCCTGGCGAGGGCGGACCTCGCGACGGTCGGGCAGGCCGTGCCGTTCGTCGCGGCCGGGGCCGTGCTCGCGCTCGCGCTGGGCCGGGCGCTCGACGCGGTCGCGCTCGGCGACGACACCGCGAGCGCGCTGGGCGCCGGGCTGCACCGCGTCCGCGGGCTCGGCGTGGCCGCTGTGGTCGTGCTGTCGGGCACGGCCACCGCGGTCGCGGGCCCCATCGGGTTCGTCGGGCTGACGGCTCCGCATCTCGCGCGCGCGATCGCCGGCGCGGACCACCGCTGGGTGCTGCCGTGGTCGGCCGTGCTCGCCCCGACCGTGCTGCTGCTCGCGGACGTCGCCGGGCGGGTGGTCCTGCGGCCCGAGGAGGTCCAGATCGGGGTGACCGCCGCCGTGCTCGGGGCTCCGGTCTTCCTGTACCTCGTGCGGCGGCGGAAGCTGCCGCAGCTGTGAACCGCGCGGTGGTCGTCCGGCGGGGTGCGGTGTCGTTCCGCGTCGACGCGGCCGCCGTGGTGCTCGGCAGCGCGGCGTGGGTGCTCGCGCTCGCCGTGGGCGCGCTGTCGCTCACGCTGGGCGAGTACCCGATGCCGCTGCCGCAGGTGCTGGCCACGCTGGCGGGCGACGGCACCCTCGTCGCCTACGACGTGGTGGTGCGCAACCGGCTGCCGCGGGTGCTCGTCGCGCTCCTGGTCGGGGCGGCCCTGGCGATCTCGGGCGCGATCTTCCAGCGGCTGGCGCGCAACCCGCTGGTGAGCCCGGACGTCATCGGGATCAACGCCGGCGCGTCGGCCGGTGCGGTCGTGGCGATCACGGTCGCCGGTGCGGGGTCGGGCACGGTGGTGGGCGGCGCGCTCGCCGGCGCCGTGTTCGCCGCCACGCTCGTGTACGGGCTCGCCTCGCGCCACCGCTTCAGCCCGTACCGGCTGGTGCTCGTCGGGATCGGCGTGACGGCGCTGCTGAGCTCGGCGGCGTCGTTCCTGCTCACCCGCTCGGAGCGCAACGTCGCGATGCAGGCGGCGATCTGGCTCGTCGGCAGCGTGGCGGGCCGCGACCACTCGCACGTCGCCATGGTCGGGACGGCCCTGACCGTGTGCGTGCCGGTCGTGCTCGTGGCGGCGCGGCAGCTGCGCCTCCTCGAGCTGGGGGACGACGTGGCCCGCGGCCTGGCGGCACGTGTGGAGCAGGCCCGTGCTGTCTTGATCGTCGCGGCGGTGACGCTCGCCGCGCTGGCGACGGCGTCGGCCGGCCCGGTCGGCTTCGTGGCGCTGGTGGCGCCGCAGATCGTGCGGAGGCTGCTGCCGATGCGGTCGGTCGCGCTGACGGCGACGTCCGGAGTGGGCGCGCTCGTCGTCGTCGCCGCCGATCTGCTGGCCCGGCGGCTGTTCAGCCCGCTGGAGGTGCCGGTCGGGGTGGTCACGGCGCTGGTGGGGGCCCCGGTGCTGCTGTACCTGCTCGTACGGGCCAACAGGCTCGGGGCGGCCGGGTGAGCGCCGCCGGTCACTGTGCAGACGCGGATGACCCGGGTGAGCGGCGTGAAGGTCCCGGGTCGAGCACCGCGCTCGAGTCCTCGACCGAGCGGGGGATGGCTCCCACACCCGGAGCACGACCGGCCGACGTACCGTGGGTACCGCAGTGGACACGAATGTTGGGGGCGTGGTGGGTGACACGAGGCGGAGGCCGGGGCCGGTCCGCTGGGTGTTGTACGCCTTCGGCAACAGCCTCCCGTCCCGCTACCACGAGTGGGTGCTCTACGACGTCACGGTACGGACCTGGGCCCTGCGCCACCTGGTGCGCACGACCGTCCAGCTGCTCCCGATCGCGGTGCTGCTCTACGTGCTGATCCCCGGGCCGGCCTGGGTTCGCGGATGCGCCGTTCTCGCCGGGCTGTCGCTCGGCTACTTCTACTCGGTGGCGTACATGTACGAGACGACCGAGCACCGCGCGATGAAGGCCGGCTACCCGCGGGGCACCGCGGGTGAGGTCCGGGGCCGGGCGACGGCGGGGGAGCGGGCCGCGCAGGAGCAGCGCTACGCCGAGCGGTGGCGCTCGGGGCCCGACGCCGGCTGAGCGGGCCCACGAGGGCGCTCCTCGTCGGCGCCCGCGCGCCCGGCGCGACCAGCACGAGGGCGACGAGGAGCGGGAGGGCGAGGGCGAGGGGTGCGGCTGGTCGACGGGCTGTCCTGAGGGCCCACGCCTGGCCGCCGGCTACCCCTCGGCCCGGTACGTGCCGTACTCGGGCTGCCCGGTCGACTCGTAGACGTGAACCGCGATCCCGCCCGGGGTCGCCCCGCTGCTCACCAGCCGCAGCCCGACCGGGGCCCCGCCCTCCGGAAACAGTCGCCTACCGGTGCCCACCACGACGGGCGCGATCAGCAGCCGCATAGTGTCGATCAGTCCCGCGGCCAGCAGTGACTGGGCCAGCTGCGCGCTGCCGTGGATCTGCAGCTCCCGGCCGGGTTGCCGCTTCAGCTCCGCAACCCGCGCCGGCACGTCGCCCGAGAGGATTCGTGGTCGGCGCCCAGGCGGCCGTGCGCAGGGTCTGGGACGCCACGTACTTCGGGAGCCCGTTCAGCCTCCCGGCGAACGGATCGTCGGGGTCGGTGACCTTGGGCCAGTCCCGCGAGAAGTTGGCGTAGGTCCGGGCGCCGAACAGGAACGCGTCGGCCTCGCGCAGCCACGTCGCGGCGAGCTGGACGAACTCCTCGTCCATGTGCGGTACCAGCCAGCCAGCGCGCGTGAACCCGTCGCTCGTGTCCTCGTCCGGGGCGCCCGGCCCCTGCGACACGCCGTCCAGCGACAGGAACTGCGTCAGCGTCAGCTTCACGGTCGGTCTCCGATCCTCCGGTGGGGCGAGGCCACGCCTCGGCGTACAGACCGGCACCTGCGCCGGAACTCGTCGCTGCACCGAAGCCGACGCGCGTGACCGCGGGTCCCGTCGCATGATCTTCCGCAAGGGGACTGGTCGGGTGCTCTTCCCGGCACGGCCGAGCTATTGACTTTCGATAGCTATCCATCGATCATCGAGCGATGAGTCAGCTCGTCATTCGCGCCCTCCGGGTGCTCCTCATCCTGATCGCGCTCGGTGCCCTCGGCGCCCAGACCGTGATCGTTTTCGTGGTCGCCACGCACCCGGAATCCGATCTGGCGGACCGCGCCGTGGCCTACGCGGCGCTCGGCGTCGCGGCCATCGCCTGCGTGGAGGTCGCGCTCGTCGCCCTGTGGGTGCTGCTCTCCATGGTGCGACGTGACGCGATCTTCGATGAGCGCGCGTTCCGGTGGGTCGATGTCATCACCGTCGCCGGACTCGTCGCCGCGGTCGTCGTTGCCGGCCTGTGTGCGCACGTGGGCGAGATCGACGACGCGCCCGGACTCGTCCTGATCGGTGGAGGCGTGGCCATCGGCGGGGCCGCGTTCGCGTTGCTGATGGTCGTCATGCGCGGCCTGCTGCGCAGCGCGACGGTTTTCCGGCGCGAGCTCGACGAGGTCGTGTGATGGCGATCATCGTCGACATCGACGTCATGCTCGCGCGCCGCAAGATGTCGGTCGCCGAGTTCGCGGAGGCGGTCGGCATCACCCCCGCGAACGTCGCCGTGCTCAAGAACGGGCGCGCCAAGGCCGTGCGCTTCACGACCCTCGACGCCGTGTGCCGTGTACTCGACTGCCAGCCCGGCGACGTGCTCCGATGGGTGCCCGACGACGAACAGCAACCGGTGGACGAACGGGTGCCTCGCTCGGCCTGACGGTCACCCGGCTCGCACGCGGATAGACGTGCGCGGCTCGAGCTCGAACAGTCGGCCCGACAGCGGGAGCCAGGATGGTCTGGCAGCTGTACCAACGCCAGAGGCCCTGTCCGATCGTCTCGGACAGGGCCTCTGACTGCTGTCGGGGTGACAGTGTCGGGGTGACAGTGTCCTGACTCAACACATCGGCGACAGGTGTCTCACGACATCGGCGACACGCTGTCTCAGGTCATGGTCGAAAGCCGGGTGGGCCCGTGATGATCAGCAATGTCGAAGGCTCGCCTGGTCATCACAGCGCTGGTGGTCGAGAGCAGTCTCCCGCTGCGGTCGCACGCCGGTACGGGGTTCACCGCTCGTGGGTGTACCGGCTCAAGGCCCGTGACGAGGCCGAGGGCGAAGCGGCGCTCACACCACGCTCGCGCCGGCCCAAGACCTCACCGCGGGCCACCGCGCCGGAGACGGTGGAGGCGGTGCTGCGGCTGCGCAAGCAACTGGCCGAGCAGGGCCTGGACGCGGGCGCGGACACCATCGCCTGGTACCTGACCCATCACCACGACGCCACTCTGTCCCAGGCGACGATCAACCGGGTCCTGGCCCGGCACGGCGCGGTCACCCCCGAGCCCGCGAAACGCCCCAAGAGCTCCTACATCCGGTTCGAAGCCAGCCACGACCGCGTCCGCACGACAAGATCGACAAAACCGGGTGCGTCACCCCCCGCGTCGCCGGGAAACTCCGCCACATCGGCATCGGCCGACCCCACGCCGGAACCCACGTCCTCCTCCTGGACTCCGACCTCCACGTCCGCGTCATCAACGCCGCCACCGGCGACCTCCTCCGCGAAC
>NZ_JAHKRK010000410.1 GCF_019396355.1 Pseudonocardia nigra | reverse complement strand
GGACTCCAGCGTCAATCTTTGCTACGGCCACCCAGGGCCAAACCACAACGACGTCAGCGGACGGCGCACGCAGCGATTCTCATCCACCCGGGAGCGGCCCGCAGGGCCATCCCCCTCTTTGCTGCAACGGGGAGAGGCGTTTCAGCGGGCGGCGGCCACGCGTTCCAGCAGGGCCAGGAGCTCGTCGGCCGACGCGGCCCAGGTGTAGCGGGCGGCCCGGGCGCGGGCGGCGGCCGAGCGCTCCTCCCAGCGGCCCGGGTCGTCGAGCTCGCGGATCGCGCGGACGAAGCCGGCCACGTCGTCGGGTTGCACGTACGCCCCGGCGTCGGCGCCGACCTCCCGCAAGACCGGGATGTCGCTGACCACCACCGGCGTCCCGAGCGCCATCGCCTCGACGAGCGGGATGCCGAACCCCTCGTCGCGGGACGCCGAGACCAGCGCGGTCGCGCCGCGGAGCACGTCGTGGTAGGTCGCGTCGTCGGCGCCGTCGTGGAACACCAGCCGCCCGCCCGCGGCGGCGGCGGTGAGCCGCGCCCGTTCCTGCGGCGGTACCCGGCTCATGAGGTGCAGCTCGTGGTCCGGGAGCTCCGCCATCGCGCGCGCGAGCGTCGACACGTTCTTGTAGGGCATGAACGAGCCCATGTAGACGAGCGTGCCGGTGCGGGGCGCGCGCGGGAGGTCGGGCACGGGGTCGGGCGCGTTCGGGACCACCGTCACCGGCCGCCGGGTGAGCCGGTGCGCGGCGATGAGCCCCGCGGTGGTCTCCGAGACCGTGACGACGGCGTCGGCGCGGTTCAGCAGCACCCGCTGTGGCCACCAGGCCAGGTGGTAGAGCCGCCACAGCAGCCGGATGGGCGCCGGGAGGTCCCGGGGCGGGGTTCGGTTGGTGTAGTAGATGAGGTCGTGGAGCGTGAGGACGAGGCCGTAGTCGCGGCCCCAGCTGCCCATCGTCTGCATGGGGGAGAACACGACGTCGGGGCGCAACCTGCGCACCTGGCGGGCCACGAGCGGCTCGCGGACGCTCGTCGGTGAGCTCACGAGGTGCCACAGCAGGCCCGCGGGCAGGTGGTCGAGCTGGCGCCGGTCGCTGACGAGCAGCTCGAGCGCGTCGAGCCGGCCGGGGGCCAGCTGGGCCAGCGCGCCCACGAGCCCCGCGGTGTAGCGGCTGATGCCGTCGTGCCGGTCCACCCGGACGTAGCGGCAGTCGACCAGGACCCTCACCGGATCGGGAGCCCGGCCAGGAACTCCGTCAGCGCCGCCGCGACGGCCGCCGGCGCCTCGTAGTGTGCGAGGTGTCCGGTGCCGGGCACCACCACCAGCCGCGCGTCCGGGAACCGTCCGGCCAGCGTGTGCTGCGCCGCGGGCGGGGCGAGGTCGTCGCGGTCGGCGGCCACCAGCAGCGTCGGGACGGCGACGGCGGCGGCCGACTCGCCCACGTCGTGCCGTACCGAGGCGTGGAAGGCCTCCAGGAGCGTGCGGCGGTCGGCGAACGTGCTGAAGTACCGGTCGTGCTCGGCGTGGATCCACCGCCGCAGCTCCCGGTCGCCGGTGGTGGCCATGGCGACGCTGGCGACCCGGGTCATGACCGGGTTGCGCAGCAGCGCGGTGCCCGCCCGTTCGGGCAGCGCCGCGGCGAGCCGGTGGTAGAGCACCGTCAGCCGGGTCATGACCACCCGCGGCCCGGCGAGCGCGGACGCGGCGATCGGGTTGACGAGCACGAGCGCCCGCACGGGGGCGCCCTGCGCCACGGCCGCGGCCGTCACGATCGAGCCGAACGAGTGCCCGGCGAGCACGGCGTCGCCGCCGGGCGCGACGGCGGCGAGCAGGTCGCGGATCCAGGCCGCGTAGCCGGCGACGTCGTGGCCGCCCGCCGGCAGGGGCGGCGACGCCCCGAACCCCGGCAGGTCCGGCACGACGACGCGGACGCCCTCCAAGTGGGCCACGATGGGCTCCAGCCCGTGGTGGTCGCCGCGCAGGCCGTGCACGAACACGAGCGTCCGGTCAGCGGAGTCGGCGCCGTAGACCCAGAGGCGCGCGCGGACCCCGCGGAGAGCGACCTCCTCCTCCCGCACGGGCACCCGCGCGATCAGCGGTGCGTACGGGGACGGATCGCTCATCGGCCGGAGTCTATTCCGACCCCCTCGGCGGCCGGCGCGGGATCCGGCCCCGTCGATCACGCCGCTCCGCGGCATGGCTGCGCCGTCCACCATGCGCCCCATTTCCGCCCATGCTCCCCGTCGACGGGGCGCATGGGCGGAGACGGGGTGCGTGGGCGGAGACGGGGC
>NZ_JAHKRK010000409.1 GCF_019396355.1 Pseudonocardia nigra | reverse complement strand
TCGCGATCACTGCGCTCCGCCTATCGGGCGCCACCAACATCGCCGCCGCGCTCCGCCACCACGCCCGCGACACCCTCCGGCCGCTGACCACCTACAAGATCACGTAGCAACTTTGCCGGGGCCCTGGATCCCACGCAGGCGCTCGTCCTGTCGCAGGTCGTGCTCTCCTTCGGGATCCCGTTCGCCCTCATCCCGCTCATCCTGCTCACCCGGCGCCGCGACATCATGGGCGACCTGGTCAATCGGCCAGTCACCACGGTGATCGCGAGTGGCGTGGCTGCCGTGATCATCGCGCTTTAACGCGTTCCTGCTCGCGCAAGTATTCGCCGACCTGTAGAGCCTCACTGAGCAGGTCGAGGGGCCGCCCCCGGCTGCTTGCTTTGCACACCCCCGGCTTACCGCACTGATGCAACGGGTACGGCATCTACGTAGTTGCTCCGGAAGTGGATGGGAGACCGGAGCGATCGTGAGGTTGGCGGGTGGCACGGAGGTGTGTGGATGGGTGAGTTCGGCGCCGTGCTGGTTCTGCTCGCGGTCGCGGTCGCGATCGTGGCGGCCTGTTATGGCCTGTCGGCGTTGTTCGCCGTTCGGCGCACCATGATCGAGGTTGCGCCGTTCGCGGGCGGTCTGCCGCCTGTCGAGCATGCGTTCTCCCGGTTCCACGTTCGCTGGTATCCCCTGACGCTGGTGTTCCTGGCATTCGACATGGAGATGTTGTTCATGTACCCGTGGACGCTCGTCGTGTCGCGGGTCGGCGCCTCAGCGGTGGTCGAGATGTTCGTGTTCCTCGGCATCTTGTTCGTCGGGGTGATGTACGCGTGGCGTGAGGGGGCGCTGCGGTGGACCTGACATCGCTGCTGCTCCGGGTCGGGGCGCGCCGTACACACGCAATGGTGGTACCGGCCGTCGGGTTTCCTGCTGCCCGGCTTGGAGCGGAGGCAGAGCTGGCTCGCCGAGGCTGGCCCGAGGCGACGAGCCCGGGCGAGGCGGACCTCGTCGTCGTTGCGGGCGTTCCCGGTCCGGGGCTCGCGTCGGTGATCGAGCGCGTGTGGGCGCAGGTCCCGGCGCCACGGGCGCGGGCCGATGTCACCGGGTTCGCCGATGTCTCCGGCGCACTCGACGCCGCAGCGGCGGTTCTGGCTGACGCCGCTCGACAGCGCGGGGCGGGTGCGGGCGGTGCCGCGGCCGCGAGGGGACGAAATGACGACGGTGACGAACGGTCGGGTGAGCACGCGGACGGACGCCACGGCGGTCGTGCGGGAGGTGACCACCAGGAGCACGGGGCTGGGGACGGTCGCGACAGCGGCGACGGGGAGCAGGGTGGCCACGGTGAGCACGGTGGGATGGACATGGAGATGCCGGGGGGCCTGCCGATGGCGGACCTGGGGGAGGACCGCGACGGGCTGATGCTCGACCGGCTGCACGTGCCACTGGGCCCGGTTCTGCCCGACTGGCCGCCCGGACTCGTCGTGCGGGTCGTGTTGCAGGGTGATGTGATCCAGGAAGCCGAGGTTGAGGTCCTCGACGCCCCTGCCGCATCCCCGTTCTGGCTCGAGCCGGGTTGGGCCGTGGTGCGCGAGCTCGATGCGCTGGCTCGCTTCCTGTCTGTAGCAGGGTGGGCCGACGAGGCCGCCCGGGCGCGACGCATCCGCGACGACCTGATGGCGGGGATGCCCGTCGAGCAGAAGGCCCCGTCCGTGATGACGCTCGTCGGGAGGGTGCGCCGCTCCCGCACACTCCGCTGGCTGGTGCGGCGGATCGGCGCCGGTGATGTCGATGTCGCGGTGCGGCTCGAGCGGCGGCTGGCCGCGGTGCAGGCCGCGGTGACCGGCCCCCGCGCACCGGACGTGCCCCGTGCGGCGGTCGACGACCTGCCGGATCTGCTGGTCGGCACCGAGTTCGCGGCGGCCCGGCTGATCGTCGCCGTGCTCGACCCGGACACGGAACCGGCCGAGATCCGGGAGGAGGTGCGCCGTGGGTGATCCGCGTGCGCTACCGCTGTGGTCGGTGCTGCTGCTGCCGGCCCTGCTCGGTCTGGTGACCTGGTCCGCGGTGGCGCTCGACATGGCGCTGTCGGCACGAGCACGCGGCGGCCCGGCCGGTCTCGGGGCGGCGTTTGCGGCGCCCGTGAAGGAGTGCGGACGCCTTCTGGTCGGGCAGCGGCGCCGCACCGTGGCGGCCGATGCGGTGCTGTGGCGGGTCGGCGGGGCCGCGCTGCCGGTGGCGGCGTTGCTCGCGGCCGCGGTGCTGCCGCTGGGGGAGCGGCCGGTGGCCGATCTCGGCGTGGGCGTCGTGTGGT
>NZ_JAHKRK010000408.1 GCF_019396355.1 Pseudonocardia nigra | reverse complement strand
CACCGTGCCGACGTCGAACCGGCGCGCATGCGGCTGGCTCCCGGCACCTTGACGACCACGGCGACACCCTGACGACCAACCTCGCCCGGTATGTCCGTTCTTCGTCGTCACCGTGAACGGCGCCTACGTCGCCATCTTCAGTGGCGGGCAACACGAAGGTCCCGGTGGCGCGGGTGCTGCGGCTGATCTTCGAGGTGATCGACGGTCGGCGTCCGGTTGCGCAGCTGGTCGGGGTGGCCGCGCCGTCGGTTCTGCGCTACGCCCGCGCGGCGCGGCTGGCCGGGCGCCCGACGCGGGTGTCGCGGCTGCTGTCGCTGCGGCTGTGCCGCCCGGCCGCGCACGCCGTCGAGGCGGCCGCGGTTGTGGCCGTCGACCAGCGGCATCGCGTCGTCCGCCTACCGGTGGCATAGGCCGATGGTCGAGCGGTCGATCTCCTGGCTGGTCGGCGGCGGGAACCGGCGGCTGCGCTACCGGGTAGCCCGGGCCAACGATCTGCGGCTGCACCTGCGGGCCGCCGTCGCTCAACCTGCGCGTGCCAAGCAAGTCCCGCGAAGAGGCCCTATGCACGAGCGTTAGCCATGGCTAATATTGCCGCGTGGCCTTGGCTAACAGTGATCGTATGCCTCGTCTAGACTGCTGCGGCATCAAGCACACCGAGGTCATTGACGGCTACCTGAGAACGATCTTCTCGTTGGCCAACCGCAGCAACGCGGTGACGACCACGGCAATCGCCGGCGAATTGGGGGTCACGGCTCCGACCGTCTCGGCGATGCTCAAGCGGCTGGAAGCGAACGAGTTGATTCGCCGCTCGAACGGCCACCACATCGAGCTGACCAAGCATGGGACGCGGCACGCGCTGGAGGTCGTGCGGCGGCACCGCCTGCTTGAGCTGTTTCTCGCCGAGGTTCTTGGGGTGCCATGGGACGAGGTGCGCGCCGAGGCGCAGGTCCTCGAACACGGCATCAGCGTCCGGCTCGAGCGGCGGATCGATGCCTTCCTGGGTCATCCAACGCGTAATCCACACGGGGATCCGATCCCGTCCTCCGCTGGGCAGTATGCGGAGGATTTGAGCATCCTGTTGGCGGACGCACCGGCGGGCAGTCGGTTCCAGGTGGATCGGGTCAGCAACCGGGACAGCGCGGTGCTGCGCCACCTCGCCGAGCTGGGTCTGCGCCCGGGCGCCATTCTCGCCGTCATCGAGTGGGCGCCCTTCGGTGGGCCCTTGTGGATCGAAGTCGACGGTCGTAGGCACCCGCTGGGTTGCGGTCTGGCCGAGGTCTTGCACGGAAGGACAATCTGATGACAGTGAGTTCCTCTTCCTCTCGGCGCCGGTTCCTGAGTGCGCTCGCTGGGTCGGCGGGCCTCGCACTCGGCGCGCACAGCGTGCTAGGGCCCCCGAACGCGCACGCCACCGGGCACGAGCACGGCGGCGGGGCCAAGGGGAGCCACGGGGGAGGGGTGAGCGGCCCGACGTTCCGTCAGGGCAGCACAGTGGATCACGTCGCCAACGGGTTCAACCCGAGCGAATTGCTGCGCGATTTCGACTACGGCACGGTCTCCACGCTGCCCGACGGGCGCTTGCTGCGGGAATGGGAGGTCTTCGCCAGCGACGAGGACATTGAGGTCGCGCCCGGGGTGCAGTTCCCGGCCTGGACCTTCAACTCCCGGGTTCCGGGCCCCACGCTGCGCTGCACCGAGGGCGACCTACTGCGGGTCAGCTTCACCAACGGCTCCGCGCACCCGCATACCATGCATTTCCACGGGATCCATCCCGCCGAGATGGACGGTATCCCCGGGGTCGGGCCGGGGATAATCGAGCCGGGTCAGACGGTGACCTACGAGTTCGACGCCGCGCCGTTCGGACTGCACCTCTACCACTGCCACGTCAGCCCGCTGGCTGAGCACATCGCCCGCGGCATGTACGGGACCTTCATCATCGACCCCAAGCAGGGCCGGCCGCCCGCCGACGAGATGATCATGGTGATGCACGGTTATAACACCACCTTCGACGCCGAGGGCAACCAGCTCTACGCGGTGAACGGGATCCCGTTCCACTACATGCACGAACCAGTGCGGGTCACGCGGGGTGAGCTGGTGCGGGTCTATCTGGTCAACATCCTGGAGTACGATCCGATCAACAGTTTCCACTTACACGGCAACTTCTTCGACTACTACCCGACCCAGGGCCCAGGCAAAGTCGCGATGAGCGGGTGTTGACCTGCGGCGACACGCCGGGGTAGGTACGAAGACGGGCACGGGCTCGACGTGATCATGAGGGTGTCTAAGTCCTTGATCACGTCAGGAAGC
>NZ_JAHKRK010000407.1 GCF_019396355.1 Pseudonocardia nigra | reverse complement strand
CGCGGTGTCCGGTCGGGCAGCAACGGCTCCAGCCGTGCCCACTCCGCGTCGGTCAAGTCGTGGCGATCAAGCACAGAAGAGATCTACCGCAGCCGACCCGCATGATCCACGGGACACGCTCTAGGCCCCGCACCGCGAGTCGGGACCTCCGTGCGCGCGAGTCGGCGCCTCCGTGCCCGCGAGTCGGCGCGCGAGTGCGCGCGAGTCGGCGCCTCCGTGCGCGCGAGTCGGGGGGCGAGAGTGTGCGCGAGTCGGGGCGCGAATGCACGCGAGTCGGCGCCTCCGTGCGCGCGAGTCGGCGCCTCGGTGCGCGCGAGTCGGCGCGTGAGTGCGCGCGAGTCGGGACCTCCGTGCGCGCGAGTCGGCGCGTGAGTGCGCGGGAGTCGATCGCTCACGGGCCGAGGTGCTCCGGCCGAGCATCAGCGCACCGAGCCCCTTGCCTGCCTGCTCAGGACCGTGAATGCCCATGCGGCGAAGAGCAGAGAGAGGCAGTTCAGCCAGAACACCACGTTGCCCGTCCCCACCGCGAGCACGGCCGAGGTCAGGGCCAGGAGCATCGCCGACACAGCGACCCCTCGCAGCAGGCGGGGTCGCCGGTGCAGCGGCGTCACCCCGCGACCTCGGCGACGACGCTGCGAGCCGCCCCCGGCTGCGACTTCCACGCCCAGTCCTCGTGCAGCTCCAGTAGACCGTCGGACCCGACGACGATCTGCGACGTGCATCGGCCGCTCGCCGTGCGCCCGTCCGCGTCGAGGTGGACGTAGCGGAACCGGAGCTCGGCGCCGCTGCGCGTCCCGACGAGGAAGCCGCGGGCCACCGCCCCGCCGTGGTAGTCGGCCCACACCGTGTCGCCGTCCTGGCGGTAGTGGAATCGGGTACGGGCGTCGACGTCGCCGTCGGCGGAGTTGCTGACCCCGGCGAAGACCCTTCCGTCGATGACGGCGTCCGCCGGCAGCTGTCCAGTCATGGGCGGAGCCAACCAGTCCCACCTTCCGGATAGCGCGCACGTCCCGATCGTCCCGCAGATTCGGATGCTCGTTCCGATCTGCAAACGCAGCTGCGGAAACTCGGTCGATCTTCGTCGGAACTGCCAGGTTGGTTGCGACTCTCGCCGGTTACGCTCGTGTCGTGACGGCATCCGAGCTCGGCCTCCCCGCGGTGCGGGGGGCCGCCCCCCGAGACCCGGCCCGCCCCGCCGACCCCCGACTCGTCGACTCGTTCGGCCGGGTCGCCACCGACCTCCGCATCTCCCTCACCGACCGCTGCAACCTGCGCTGCTCCTACTGCATGCCGGCCGAGGGCCTGGACTGGATGCCGCGCGACGAGCAGCTCACCGACGACGAGCTGATCCGCCTGATCGGCATCGCGGTGCGCGATCTCGGCATCGAGGAGCTGCGCTTCACCGGCGGCGAGCCGCTGCTGCGCCGCGGGCTGGACCGGATCATCGCCGCGTCCGCCGCGATGGAGCCCCGCCCGGACATCTCGCTCACCACCAACGGCATCGGGCTCGCCCGCCGCGCCGAGTCGCTGGCCGCGGCGGGCGTGAACCGGCTGAACGTGTCGATGGACACGCTGCAGCAGGAGCGGTTCGCCACGATCACCCGCCGCGACCGGCTCTCCGACGTCCTGGACGGCCTCGCCGCCGCGCGGGCCGCCGGCCTCGGTCCCGTGAAGATCAACAGCGTGCTGCTGCGCGACGTGAACCACGACGAGGCCGTCCCGCTCCTGCGGTTCGCGCTGGAGCACGGCTACGAGCTGCGCTTCATCGAGCAGATGCCGCTCGACGCCCAGCACGGCTGGGAACGGTCCGAGATGATCACCGCGGGCGAGATCATGGAGAAGCTCCGCGAGAGCTTCACGCTCACCCCCGACCCCACCGAGCGCGGAGGTGCGCCCGCGGAGCGCTGGCTGGTCGACGGCGGCCCGGCCGTGGTCGGCGTCATCGCCTCGGTCACCCGCCCGTTCTGCGGCGCGTGCGACCGCACCCGGCTCACCGCCGACGGCCAGGTCCGCTCGTGCCTGTTCGCGCGCACCGAGACCGACCTGCGGGCGATGCTGCGCAACGGGACCTCCGACGCGGAGATCGCCGACACCTGGCGGCACGCGATGTGGGGCAAGCTGGCCGGCCACGGCATCGACGACCCCGGCTTCCTGCAGCCGGACCGTCCGATGAGCGCGATCGGGGGCTGAGCGGTGGCGACGACCATCACCGTCACGGTCACGGTGCGGTACTTCGCGGCGGCGCGCGCCGCCGCCGGCGTCGAGACGGAGCCCTTCGAGCTGCCCGCGGGCGGCACCGTCGACGACGC
>NZ_JAHKRK010000406.1 GCF_019396355.1 Pseudonocardia nigra | reverse complement strand
CGCGGCGTGCCCGCTCGGGCACCGGCCGTCCGCTCGGGCACCGGCCGTGCCGGCGCCTGCGGCCGGACGGGCGCCGCCCCGGCCGACCGCGCCGGCGGCCGGGCGAGCGAGCGGTGCACGACCTCCCGCGACGGCTTGCCCATGAGCAGCACGACGAAGATCCCGACGAATGCCCCGGCGGTGACCCCGAGCCACAGGTGCCCGGACGACCCGGCGGGCGCCTGCGCCGTCAGCACGGTGAGCGCGAGCAGCGGGATCCAGAAGAACTTGGCGGGCCAACGCGGGCCGCGGCGCAGGGCCAGCCGGGCCTGCGCTCCGACGAACAGGGTGGCGACCAGCGGGAACCCGGCGAGCAGCACCACCGCGAGCCCGAAGGCGACCGGGTCGGCCGGGTCGAACGCCTCCGCCACGCTGTAGCCGCCGAGGTAGCTCGCCTGCGAGCCGGCCACGCAGACGGACTCCCCGAGGTCCGACAGCTGGCCCGAGGTGAGCCCCTGCACGTCGCCACCGTTGGCGGCCACGGCGAACATCCGCCCCGTGACGGTGAAGGCGAGCAGCGGCAGCAGCCCGGCCGTCAACACGCCGGTGCCGGCGAGCACCATCGCCTCCGGCGCGCCGTACCTGGAACCGATCCGCTTGCGCAGCAGCGCCACCGTGACGGCGCCGACGGTGGGCAACAGCCCGACCGCGATGCCGAGCGCCGACACCGCCCACGGCCACCCGCCCGGGCAGACCGCGGGGGCGAACCCGCGCAGCCCCGCGATCAGCTGAGCGAACAGCGCGGTCAGGCCCTCCACGCCGTGCTCCCCCTTCGCCGTGCCCCGTTCCCGGGACCACCGTTCCCCCGGACCACCACTATGGCACCACCGCCGTCAGATCACCGCGGTGACCGCGTCCTTCGCCGCGTGCAGTTGCGCGAGGTCGCCGAACCCGGCCAGCGCGAGGGTGAGGTCGAGCTCGGCGAGCACGCTGCGCACCACGTGCCGCACGCCGTCCTGCCCGCCCAGCGCGAGCCCGTAGGCGTAGGGCCTGCCCAGCAGCACCGCGTCGGCACCCAGCGCGAGGGCCACGGCCGCGTCCGCACCCGTGCGGATCCCGGAGTCGAACAGCACGGGGACCCGCCCGTCGACGGCGGCCACCACCCCCGGCAGCGCGGTCAGCGCCCCGATCGCCCGGTCGACCTGCCGGCCGCCGTGGTTGGACACGACGATGCCGTCCATCCCCGCGTCGAGGGCGGCCATCGCGTCGTCCACGTGCTGGATCCCCTTGAGCACGATCGGGCCCGTCCAGTGCTCGCGGATCAGGTCGAGCCGGTCCCAGCGCAGCGCCGTGCCGGTGAACATCGGCACCCACCGCCCCACGGCGGCCATCAGGTCCTCCTCCGGCGGGCTCGCCAGCCCGGCCCGGAACGCCGGGTCGGAGAACGGGATCGCGGTGCCGACTCCACGCAGGAACGGCAGGTAGGCGGTGTCGAGGTCGAGCGGCCGCCAGCCGAGCGTCCACGTGTCGAGCGTGACGACCAGCGTGGTGTAGCCCGCCGCGCGGGCCCGCTCCAGCAGGCTGACCGTGACGGCGTCCTCGGTGGGCCAGTACAGCTGGAACCAGCGCTGCCCCTCCCCCGAGGCCTCGGCCACCTCCTCGATCGTGTGCGACGCCGCGGTGGAGAGCACCATCGGCACCCCCAGCTCGGCCGCCGCGCGGGCCACGGCGAGCTCGCCGTCGTCGTGCAGGATCGACAGCACCCCGATCGGGGCCAGCAGCACCGGCGCGGGCGCGGGCGTGCCGAGCACCGTGGTGGACCAGTCGCGCCGCGTCGTGTCGCGCAGCATCCGGGGGACGAGCCCGAAACGGTCGAAGGCGGCCCGGTTGGCGCGCATGGTGGCGCCGGACCCCGCCCCGCCCGCCACGTAGCCGAACGGGCCGTCGGCCAGGACGGCCCGGGCGGCGTCCTCGAGCCGGGCCGGGTCGGTGGGGTGCTCGGGGACCTCGCCTGCCAGGCCGCGCAGGTAGATCTCGGCACCGTAGGCGGAGAACGGGACGGTCATGGTGGGCAACCTAGCGACCCGCACCGACAGCGGCCCCCGTGCAACCGGACCCGGCTCCCGATCCGTCCTGTGCGCAGCAGCCCGACCGGACGGAGAACTCGTCATGACGCGATCCCTGACCGCGGCACTCGCCGCATTCGCGGTACTCACCCTCGCCGGGTGCGCCGGCACTGCTGCGGCCGCCGCCCCCGCCGCCCCCGGCGTCGCCGACGTCCCCGCCGTCACGTCCCGCGGCGTCGGGACCGTGACGGCGGCCCCCGACATCGTCACCGTTGCCCTCCGC
>NZ_JAHKRK010000405.1 GCF_019396355.1 Pseudonocardia nigra | reverse complement strand
CACCCGGCTGATTGACCTGGTCAACACCATCGACGCCAAGCTCGTCGCCGCCGCGTTCGGCATGAACCCCGAAGGAGTCCTGCCCTACCTCGCCGACCACATCGACCAGCAGCGCCTGCCGAACCCGAACCCGTGAGGTTTCGCCGTCGCCTGGCACAAGTTCGCGCGAACAAGTGCGCTTTAGCGAACACCTTGTTGCTGGTCACGATCAGGCTGGCCCGCTCGTAGCGGGAGGAGACGAGCTGGAAGAACAGGTTGGCGGCCTCGGGCTCGAAGGGGATGTAGCCGACCTCGTCGACCACGAGAAGTGGGACGCGGGTGAGCTTGGTGAGCTCGGCTTGCAGTCGACCGGCGTGGTGGGCCTCGGCGAGACGGGCGACCCACTCGGCGGCGGTGGCGAATCCGACCCGGTGCCCGGCCTGACAGGCGCGCATGGCCAGCCCGATGGCGAGGTGGGTCTTGCCGGTGCCGGGCGGGCCGAGGAACACCACGTTCTCGCGGGCGGTGACGAAGTCCAGGGTGCCGAGGTGGGCGATGGTGTCGCGTTTGAGGCCGCGGGCGTGGTCGAAGTCGAACTCCTCCAGGCTCTTGCGGGCCGGGAACCTCGCGGCCCGGATGCGGCCTTCCCCGCCGTGGGACTCCCGCGCCGAGACCTCCCGCTGCAGGCAGGCGACCAGGAACTCTTCATGGGTCCAGCCCTCGGCCCGGGCCCGTTCGGCCAGCCGGGCCACCGACTCACGCAGGGTGGGGGCCTTCAACGCTCGGGTCAGGTAGGCAACTTCGGCGGCCAGATCCCGGCCCGCCGTGGTGGTCGCAGTGATCCTCGTGGGAGTGGTCTTCGCGGTAGCCATCACGCCACCCCGCCCTCGTCGGCACCCTGGTCGGCACTGGTGACACCGAGTGCGGTGTCGTAGTCGGCCAGGCACCGCTGCTCGACTTCGGGCTCGAGGGCCGGGCGCAGCAGGCCGATCCGGTTGCGGCGCAACACCTTGGCTGCCGCGGCATGCTTCGGGTCGGAGATCGTTTGGTGCCACGCCCAGATTCGCTCGTGGTCGGCGACGAGTGTGCCGTCGCAGACCGCTCGGACCCGGGCCAGGTCGGCGATGATCTCGATCCGGCGGCCGATCACGCCGGGGTGGACCGAGTAGTCGTTGGCATCCAGGCGGATGTAGTGATCACGGCCCAGCCGTGTCGAGGCTCGCCAGCCGGTCGTTGGCGCCACCGGCGGCAGCGTGAGCATGGCGTGGCGGTCGACGGTGATCCGATCGCTCGGCGCGCAGCCCAGCGCCCGGCGGGGCCGGGTGTTCACCACGGCCAGCCAGTCGGCGAGCTGAGTGTTGAACTCCGCCGGCGAGGCGAACGTGCGGCCGGGCAGGAACGAGCGCTCCAGGTAGTCGTGCGCGCGTTCGATGAGGCCCTTGGCCTCCGGGTCGGCCGGGCGACAGATGAGCACCTTGGTGCCGAGCGTTCCGCGGAACGCCTGGCACTCGGCGGTAAGCTCGCTGCGCCCGCCGCGCCACCGGCCGATCGCGCCCTCGCCGTCCCAGACCAGCACCCGCGGCACCGCCCCCAGCCGCTCGATCAGCTGCCACCAGCCGGCGAGTAGATCCTCCGCCTTCCGGGAGGGGATCAGCAGCGCCAGCAGCCACCGGGCATATCCGGTCACCATCGTGAGCACCGGCAACTGGGTCGGGTTGCGGGCCTGGCCGAACCCGACCGGCAGCGTGATCGGCGGGAACCACAGGTCGCACTGGGCGATCTCCCCAGCCACGTAGCTGGTGCGCGAGGCCGGGTCCGGCGCAGATACACCGGCCGCAGCTCGGCCACCCGGTCACGCAGCACCCGGATCGACCGGGTCCAGCCGATCCGCTCCGCGATCACCGTCGCCGGCATGGTCGGATACGCCGCCAGCAACTCCCGGATCCGCGGCTCCACCGCATCCACGATCGACCCCGCCGGGGCGCGCTCATACTTCGGCGGCCCGTCCGAGGCCAACGCCGCCCGCACCGTGTTGCGCGACACCCCCATCACCCGGGCAATCGCCTTGATCGCCATCCCCTCCGACCGGTGCAACCGCCGGATCTCCGCCCAGTCCTCCACGCTCAGCACCCTCCCCATCTTGCGAACGATCTTGTGGAGGGGGTCAACTTTCACCCGCCGCAAAGGGGTCAGTTTTCAGGATCTGGCCCACATTTCGTGATCGTCTCGACCCGGCGTGTCACCTGATGAGGTGACCGCGGCTCGTGATCATGCCCGGGGTGCGATCGTGAGTGGCTGCCGGCGCTGGTCCCGCAGCTGGCCGGAGTGATGATCGAGCGGGTCGAGCGGCTGGCG
>NZ_JAHKRK010000404.1 GCF_019396355.1 Pseudonocardia nigra | reverse complement strand
CGATCCCTGACCCCGACGCCTCACCCCGGCGCGCCCACAAGCAGGCCGAGAAGCAGCAGAAGAACAAGAAGAAAGATCAAGAACGAGATTGGGGGTTGACCGGCCCCGCTCCTTCAAGGATGACACTTGGTGGGGGCCGGTGCGGCGTCAGCCGCCTGCCAGTGCATTGCGGCGGCGGGTCAGGTGGGCCCGCTGCGCCGCGTTCTGCGGCAGCGCGAGCGCCGAAGTGAACGCGCAGCCGGCGTCCGCGGCCCGGCCGAGCCGGGCGAGCAGCTCGGCGCGGGCGGCGTGCCACAGCGGGTAGTGCTCGAGACCGCCGACGGCGTCGACCTCGGCTAGGCCGGCCGCCGTCCCGTCGCGCTCCCCGATGGCGACGGCGCGGTTGAGCCGCACGACCGGGGTGTCCTGCACGCGCAGCAGCACGTCGTACCAGGACACCACCGCGGTCCAGTCCGTGTCGGCGTACGCCGGGGCGAGGGCGTGGCAGGCCGCGATCGCCGCCTGCACGACATAGGGGTCGGGGTCGGTCCGGGAGCGGCGCAGCCCTTCCCCGACGAGGACGACGCCCTCCCCGACGAGGTCGCGCCGCCACCGGTCGCGGTCCTGATCGGCCAGCAGCACGGGGTGGCCCGCCGCGTCGTACCGCGCGTCCCGGCGCGAGTCGAGCAGCAGCTTCAGGGCCAGCAGGCCGAGCACGGACGGCTCGTCCGGCATCAGCTCCCGCAGCAGCCGGGTGAGCCGCACGGCCTCGTCCACCAGCGCGGGCCGGAGCGGGTCGTCGCCTGCCGTCGCGCTGTAGCCCTCGTTGAACAGCAGGTAGACCGTGGCGACGACGCCACGCAGCCGGTCGGGCAGCTCGTGGTCGGCGGGCACGCGGTAGGGGATGCCGGCCCGGGCGATCTTCTGCTTCGCCCGGGTGAGGCGCTTGCCCATGGTGGCCTCGGGCACGAGCAGGGCCCGGCCGACCTCGGCCGTGGTGAGCCCGCAGAGCGTCCGCAGCGCGAGCGCCACCTGCGTGTCGACGGCCAGGGCCGGGTGGCAGCAGGTGAACACCAGCCGCAGCAGGTCGTCGCGCACGACCTCCGGAGGGTCGGGCACCGGCGGTTCGACCAGCGCCATGGCGTGGGCCTCCTTCCCGTCCCGGGCCGTCTCGCGGCGGACGAGGTCGATGACGCGCCTGCGCGCGGTCAGCGTCAGCCAGGCCCGCGGCTCGGGCGGCACCCCGTCGCGCGGCCAGGTCTCCAACGCAGGGACCGTGGCGTCCTGCACGGCGTCCTCCGCGAGCTGGAGGTCCCCGGTGAGCCGCACGAGCGTGGCGAGCACGCGCCTGCCCTCGTCGCGCACGAGGCGGACGAGGGCGGCGTGCGCGTCGGCCGGTGCCACTACGGGCGCTGGGTTCCCGGGATGACCGGCCGGACCTCGATCGCCCCGTGCCAGGCCGCCGGGATCTTCGCCGCGGTGGCGACGGCCTCGTCGAGATCGGCGCACTCGAGCAGGTAGAAGCCGGTGAGAGCCTCCTTCGTCTCCGCGTACGGGCCGTCGGTGCTGATCACGTCGCCGCCCTTGCCGCCCTGCACGCGCACGGTGGTGGCGGTGCTGGTCGGGTAGAGGGCACTGCCCCCGCGGATCACCGCGGCGGCCGCGGCGCCGAACTCGCGGTAGTCGGCCATCTCGGCGGCGTGTTCGGGGGCCGACCAGTCGACGTCGGCGGCGTAGACGAGCGCGGCGTAGGTGGGCATGGGTGCTCCTGGGGATCTCGGGCCGGCCCGGGTGGCCGGTCACACCCTAGGAACGAACGGCGCACGCCGGGAAGGACACAGCGGTGGACCCGGGGCGGGACAGGTGCCTAGCCTCGCCCGATGCGGATCGCGTCGTTGCTCCCCGCCGCCACCGAGATCGTGGGGGCGATCGGGCTGGAGGACGCGCTCGTGGCCGTCACCTACGAGTGCGACCACCCGGAAGGGATCCGGGACCGCGCGGCGGTCGTCGTCGACACCGCACTGCCGACCGGCCTCGACCCGGCCGCGATCGACGCAGCCGTCCGCGACCGGGCGGCCCGCGGCCTGCCGATGTACGAGCTGGACCGGGCCGCCGTCGCCGCGCTGGACCCCGACCTGATCCTCACCCAGGACCTGTGCCGGGTGTGCGCGCTGCCCGCGGGCTCGGTCGCCGACGCCCTCGACGCGATCGGCTGCGCGGCCGACGTCATGTCCGTCGACCCGCACACCGTCGACGAGGTGCTGGGGGCGATCACGACGATCGGCCGCCGGGCAGGCGCGCCGCAGGCCGCGGACGCCCTGGTCGGCGCGCTCCGCGCCCGGCTGGCGGCCGTCGCCGCGGCGGTGGCCGGGCGGC
>NZ_JAHKRK010000403.1 GCF_019396355.1 Pseudonocardia nigra | reverse complement strand
AAGGGCCACCGCGCGGTCGCCACCCGCTACGACAAGCGCGACTACATGTTCCGCGGAACCATCGACGTCGCCTCGATCAGGATCTGGCTCCGCGACCCCGTCCCATGATCCAAGGGACACGCTCTAATGGCGCTGTGAACTCCTCCTGCCCCGACTCCTAGATTGAGCACATGGCTTCTCATTTCGATGTCGTGGTTCTCGGGGCGGGTCCGGGTGGGTACGTCGCGGCGATCCGGGCGGCCCAGCTCGGCCGCTCCGTCGCGGTGGTGGAGGAGAAGTACTGGGGCGGGGTGTGCCTGAACGTCGGCTGCATCCCGTCCAAGGCGCTGCTGCGCAACGCCGAGCTCGCCCACCTCGTCACCAAGGAGGCGAAGACGTTCGGCATCTCCGGTGACGTGTCGTTCGACTTCGGCGCCGCCTTCGACCGCAGCCGCACGGTGGCCGACGGCCGGGTCAAGGGCGTCCACTTCCTCATGAAGAAGAACAAGATCACCGAGTTCGACGGGCGTGGCTCGTTCGTCGACGCCGGCACGATCGAGGTCGCGCTCGGCAACGGGGGCACCGAGCGGATCACCTTCGACGACGTGATCATCGCCACCGGCGCGAGCACGCGGCTGCTGCCCGGCACGTCGCTGTCCGAGCGCGTGGTCACCTACGAGGAGCAGATCCTCACCCGCGACCTGCCGGGGAGCATCATCATCGCCGGGGCGGGCGCGATCGGCGTGGAGTTCGCCTTCGTGCTGAGCAACTACGGGGTGAAGGTCACGATCGTCGAGTTCCTCGACCGGATGCTGCCGCTCGAGGACCCCGCGGTGTCCAAGGAGCTGGCCAAGCGCTACCGCAAGTACGGCATCGACGTGCTGACCTCCACGCGGGTGGAGTCGATCGACGACTCCGGTGAGCAGGTCACCGTCACGGTCTCGCAGAAGGGCGAGACGAAGGAGCTCAAGGCCGACAAGGTCATGCAGGCGATCGGCTTCGTCCCGCGCACGGAGGGCTACGGCCTGGAGAATACCGGCGTCGAGCTCACCGAACGCGGCGCGATCAAGATCGACGACCGGATGCGCACGAACGTGCCGCACATCTACGCGATCGGCGACGTCACCGCGAAGCTGATGCTCGCCCACGTCGGCGAGGCGCAGGGCGTGGTGGCGGCGGAGACCATCGCCGGGGCCGAGACCCAGGAGCTCGACTACGTGATGATGCCGCGGGCCACGTTCTGCAACCCGCAGGTCGCGAGCTTCGGCTACACGGAGGAGCAGGCCCGCGAGCTGGCCGACGAGAAGGGCTGGAAGGTCACGGTCGCCCAGTTCCCCTTCACCGCCAACGGCAAGGCGCAGGGGCTCGGCGAGCCCGGCGGGTTCGTCAAGCTCATCGCCGACGAGACCTACGGCGAGCTGCTCGGCGGGCACCTCATCGGCCCGGAGGTCACCGAGCTGCTGCCCGAGCTCACGCTGGCTCAGAAGTGGGACCTGACGGCCGCCGAGCTGGGCCGCAACGTGCACGCGCACCCGACGCTGTCGGAGGCGCTGCAGGAGGCGTTCCACGGCCTGAGCGGACACATGATCAACCTCTGACGGGCGGGACCCGATGTCCCACCCGGTGCAGGACACCGGCCTCCTGACCGCGGGACGGCCGGCTCCGTAGCGTCGCGCCCCTCTCCACCGAAGGGGTGTCGACATGACTGGTACCGGGATCGACCGTGGTGCGACGGCGGGGCTCGTCGGGGGCGCGGCCTGGGTGCTGTTCGGGTGGGGCACGCCGTGGGCCGAGGTGGGCGATGGTGCGACGCCCACGATCGGTGCGGCCGCCGCAGCCGCGTGGTTCTGGCTGCTGCTGGTGGTGCCCGCCGCCCTGCTGCTCGTGGCGCTGCGCAGCCTGCACGTGCGGCACCGCGGCCGGTACGGGCGGCTCGGAACGGCGGGTGCGGCGATCACCGGAGTCGGGTTCGCCGCGATGGGCGTCGGCACTGCGTGGGAGCTGGTGACGATCACGGTCGCCGGAGTCGAGAGCGCAGTCGGCTACGCCGTGCACTCGCTCGGGTTCGTGCTGCTGCTGCCCGGGACGGTCCTGCTCGGCATCGCCGTGTGGCGGGCGGGCGTGCTGTCGCGGGCCGGGCTCGCCGGGCTCGCGCTCGCGCTGACCGTGCCCGTGGGCGTCGGGGTCGCGGTACTCGGCGCGCTGGTTCACCCCGTCGACAACACCGGCTACTGGCTCGCGCTCACGCTGCCCTCCGGCATCGCCTGGCTGGTGGTCGCGACACAGCTGCGGGCGACCGCCGTGGTGCCGCCCGGTCGGGCCGCCACCGCGGTGGGGTGAGGGGGCGCGCTGCCGGGGACTGTCGGTCCCCGGCAG
>NZ_JAHKRK010000402.1 GCF_019396355.1 Pseudonocardia nigra | reverse complement strand
GTGGGCCCCCCCGCCGACGCGACGGCGGCCGCCGCGGGGGGCGCCGACCTCGTCGGGCTCCTGCGCACCGAGTTCCTGTTCCTCGACCGGGCCGACGCCCCGGACGTCGGCGAGCAGGAGGCGGCCTACCGCGCGGTCGCCGACGCGCTCGGCGGGAAGCGGATCACGCTGCGCAGCCTCGACGTGGGCGGCGACAAGCCGCTGCCGTACCTGCCCCTGCCGGCCGAGGCCAACCCGTTCCTCGGCCTGCGCGGGATCCGGCTCGCGGCGGGGCACCCCCAGCTGCTCGCCGACCAGCTCCTCGCCGCGGTGCGGGTGGCGCACGACGCACCGGTGAGCCTCATGTTCCCGATGGTCGCCGCGCTCGACGAGCTGTTCACCGCCCGCATGGTCCTGGACGAGGCGATCGCCCGCGACGGCCGGGGCACGCCGCCCGGGCTCCAGGTGGGGATCATGGTCGAGGTACCGGCGACAGCGCTCAAGGCGGCCGCGTTCGTGCCGCACGTCGACTTCTTCAGCATCGGCACCAACGACCTCACCCAGTACGCGCTCGCCGCCGAGCGGGGCAACCCCGGCGTCGCCGCGCTGGCCGACCCGCTCGACCCCGGCGTCCTGCGGCTGGTCGACGCGGTGTGCCGGGCGGCGGGGGACCGCGCGCTGGTGGCGGTCTGCGGCGAGGCCGCGGCCGACCCGCTCGCCGCCGAGCTGCTGGTCGGGCTCGGGGTGCGGGAGCTGAGCGTGGCGCCGCCCGCGGTGCCCGGCAGCAAGCAGGCGGTGCGGGCGATCGACGCGGGCGCGGCGGCGCAGCGGGCGGCGGGGGCACTGCTGGCGGACGGTCCTGCTGCGGTCCGCCGCGGCTGAGCGATCACCTGCGCCGGCGGGCAATCCGGTTGCCCGACCGTCAGCGGGCCCGGGTCCTTCGGGCGTGCTGATCAGCGGGAGCTGCCGGGCGACGCCGAGCCCGTGACCGCCGTGCACGCCGAGGCGTTCGCGCCGCACCACCCGGGGCTTCGCCGGTCGAGCCGCGGCTGGTGGAGGACCTGCAGCGCGACCCGGCGTGGATCGCGGAGCTGTCGCTGGTCGCCGTCGTCCCCGGCGCCGTCGACGAGGTCGTCGGGCGCGTGTGCTGCACGCGGGCGGAGCTGCTCCCGGCCGGGCACGCCGTACTCGGGCTCGGCCCGCTCGGCGTGCGCGAGAAGTACCAGGCAGCGGCGTGGGCGGAGCCCTGATGCACGCGGTCCTCGGCGCGGCCGACGCGCTCGACGAGGCCCTCGTCGTGCTGCTCGGGCATCCGGGCTACTACCCGCGCTTCGGCTTCCGGCCGGCGTCGCAGCTGGGGATCGAGCCGGAGGTGCCGGACCGGGCACCCGCGTTCCGGGCCCGCCCCCTCACGGCCCACCATCCCGGCCTCACCGGGCTTCCGCTACGCCGCGCCGTTCAGGGACCTGTGACGGGCGGGTCGGCCGTCACGCCGTAGCGGCCGCGGTAGTACAGCAGCGGCAGGCGGGCGGGGTCGGCCCCCAGGTCGAGCACCCGGCCGACGGCGATCGTGTGGTCGCCGCCGTCGTACTCGTTCCACAGGGTGCAGTCGATCCAGGCGCTGACGCCGTCGAGCACGGGTGCGCCCGAGGGCCCCGGCCGCCACGGCACCCCCGCGAACTTGTCGACGCCCGAGCGCGCGAACCCGGCGCTGAGCTCCTGGTGGTCGGCGGCCAGGACGTTGATGCAGAACGTGCCCGCATCGCGGATCCGCGGCCACGTCGTGGACGTGCGGGCCGGGGCGAACGTCACCAGCGGCGGCTCGAGGGAGAGCGACGCGAAGGACTGGCAGGTGAAGCCGACGGGTCCGGAGCGCCCCGCTGCCGTCACCACGACGATGCCGGATACGAAATGGCCCAGCACCTCCCGCATGACCGCGGGGGACACCGGGCCGGGTGGGGCACTCATGACCCCGACCCTACGACCGCGCCCGCTCCCGTGGCGATCGACGCCGCGGCGCCCCCATCGGGTGAACGAGGCGCGACGCGCGCCGATGTGGTTGGTCAGGGGCACCGCGCGGAGTAGACATCACCGTGACCGGCGCCACCCGGCTCACGGGGAGCCCAATCGGGTGGCGCCGGTCAGAGTCGTCAGGGGTGGAACTGGCGCGATCGGTCAGCTGGCGTAGGCGCGCAGCCGGTCGGCGCGCTCCCCGACCCGCAGCTTCGCCATGACCTCGCGCTCGATCTGGCGCACGCGCTCACGCGAGAGCCCGAAGCGGCGGCCGATCTGGTCGAGGGTGCGCGGCTGGCCGTCGTCGAGGCCGTAGCGCATCCGGATGACCTGGGACTCCCGGTCCTCCAGCGTGCCCAGCACCCGGCGCAGGTCGTCGTGCA
>NZ_JAHKRK010000401.1 GCF_019396355.1 Pseudonocardia nigra | reverse complement strand
TTCTCGATCACCAGCCGTACCGCGTCATCCCGAAACTCGGGACTGAACTTCCTGTACTTCCGAGGCATCTATTCTCGCCACCCTTCGGATCCGATCCTATGCGGGCCGTAGTCCGAGAACAACGGGGCACCTCACATCGCGAGTTGGGACGGGCGTGACGCCAGTTGGCAGCCGGCCCGGATCGGGCCGACGGTGTTCGATCTGGAGTTGGGGCCGCTGATTCGTGCGCTCCGGGCACCGGCTGTTGCAGCAGGCCTGCCGGAGGGGGATGCCGCGGGGAAGCGCGGGTATGTCTGGCACTGCTCGGCGCGGGTCGCGGCGGGGGACCGGGTGTTGACGGATTCCGAGTGGGCGTCGGTCGTTCGGGAGTTGCTGGACGGCGCCGGCGTTGCTGCGCGGAACGACGCGGGCGGGCCGCGGTGGGTTGCGGTGCGGCACGCCGATGACCACGTGCACATCGCGGTGGTGCTGGTCCGGCAGGACACGTGTCGGCGGATCTGGCCGAGCCGGGACTCCCTCGGCTGCGTGAGGCGGCCCGGCGAATTGAGCGCCGGCTGGGGTTGACGAACACGGCTCCTGCGGACGGGACCGCGGCGCGGGCGCCGGGTCGCGGGGAGATCGAGAAGGGGCGTCGTCAGGGGCGGGGGCCGGCGCGGGTGGAGCTGGCGCGGGCGGTGCGAGCGGCTGCGGTCGCCGCTGATGGGCCGGCGGGCTTCGTGGCCGCGTTGGAGGAGGCCGGCTATCTGGTTGAGCTGCGGCGGACGCCGTCGGGCGATCCGCTCGGCTACAAGGTCGCCCGATGTGGCGACGTGAGCGCGGCCGGACGACCGGTGTTCTACAGCGGGAGCAAGCTGGCGCCGGACTTGTCGTTGCCGCGGTTGATGCGTGGCTGGGCACAGGCAGACGAGGGCTCGGAGGCAGGGGAGCCGATGGAGGCCGCACGTCGGCGGCTCGAACTGGCGCGAGCGGCGGTCTCGGCGGACCGGGCGGGCCGCGGACACGACGATCCCGCGGACGTCGCACACGCGACGCGGGATGTGCTCACCGCGGTCCGTTACTGGTCCCCGGAGCTGGACGCGGCGGCCGAGGAGTTCGACCGTGCGGCCCGACCACCACGTACCACCATCCGGTCGCTGGTCCTGTGGGCGCGGGGCTGCGGCGGGTGGCCCGGCAGCTGCTCCGGCAGCGCCGGGTGCTGAACGTCGGCGGGGATCCGGACTCGGCGGCGGTGGCCCTGGTGGTCGCGCTGGCACCGATCTAGCCCCGGCCCAAGCCGCGCAGACCGCTCAGCGCTGCTACGAACAGCGCGGCGGGCGACGCCGCCGAGCTCCCGGAGCCGGAAGCCGATCTCTACTCACCGACGCCGAGCGCATCCTGATCACCATCGTCTACCTGCGGCAGATCTGTTCTCAGAACGTCTTGTCCGAGCTACTCGAGGTGAACCCGAACTCCATCGGCCAGGCGATCGCCGAAACCCGGCAACTGCTCGATGACCACGGCCACACCACCTTCCCGAGCACGCTGAGGTTCACCACCGCGACCGCCCTCACCGATGGCCTCGACCGTGACGTCCCACCGCAGCGCCCGAGCCTGCCCGAGAGGCTGTCCGCTCCTGCCCTGACCGGCATGACCCGACCCGAGCTGGGCCAGATGATCGGGCGGCTGGCCGCTCACCAGGCCGCACAAGTCGAACGACGCCGCTACCGCCGCCGCGGTGCAGAACGTCTGCCGGGAGCCCGGGGTGGCGGGTTCCTACAGAAGATCACCGACCCGGAACGGATCCTGGCGACCGTGCTCTACCAGCGTCGAGTCTGCACCCGACAGGTCCTCGCGGACCTGTTCGACGTCAGCCCACGCACCATCGGCACCGCCCTGATCGAGGTCCGCCCGCTCCTGGAACAGGACGGCTACCTCCCAACGCCGATAACCGGACCGCGATTCTCTACCGCAGCTGCTCTCCTCGCCTCCCTGCCACCGGCCGAGCTGCCCGTCCCCGAAGAACCACCGTGTTGATCTTTTACAGCTCCACTACGCGGCGAACCTGATGGCCGCGACCCCGAAGGCGTCCTGGCCGTGGGTACCGGCGCTGCTGCACTCGGTCTACGACCAACCCGACGCGGCGAGCGTGCACGCCCAGTTCGACCGGATCCTCGACGCCCTGGCCGAGAAACTGCCCAAGGTCGCCGCCCACCTCGACACAGCCCGCGCGGACGTCCTCGCGTTCACCGCGTTCCCGAAGGAGATCTGGCGCCAGATCTGGTCGAACAACCCCCAGGTTATCTGGAGTCGCTCTCGGGGTGTCCGGGACGTCGTTGACGAGGCTGTGAGGTCCCGGGTTCTGCCTGGTGGACGTGGTTATCTCTCGCCGTCCAGCACGCGGCGTCTCGGGAGGTTCGATGTTC
>NZ_JAHKRK010000041.1 GCF_019396355.1 Pseudonocardia nigra | reverse complement strand
CGGGAAGGCCCCCAGGCCTCAGACTTTGCTTCGGGCTAGACGCACCAATGCCAACCGAGCTCAGCCGGACCCGACCCGATTCTCATACCTCGTGGCGGCCGAAGGCCATGGGGGACTTTGCTGCAATCCGGCGCGGACGGCTCAGCCGTGCCGCTGCGCCTGCCGCTGCAGCTCGCGGCGCGCGAGGGCGTTCTTGTGCACCTCGTCGGGGCCGTCGGCGAACCGGAGCGTCCGGATGCCGGCGAACGCGCGGGCGAGCGGGAAGTCCTGCGAGACCCCGCCGGCCCCGTGCACCTGGATCGCCTTGTCCAGGATCCACTCCACCGTCCGCGGGGCGGCGATCTTGATGGCCTGGATCTCGGTGTGGGCCCCCTTGTTGCCGACGTTGTCCATCAGCCAGGCGGCCTTGAGCGTCAGCAGCCGCAGCTGCTCGATCCGCACCCGCGCCTCGGCGATCCAGTCCCGGATCACGCCCTGCTCGGACAACTTCTTGCCGAACGCCTCGCGCTGCGACGCGCGGTCGCACATCAGCTCCACCGCGCGCTCGGCGACGCCGATCACGCGCATGCAGTGGTGGATCCGGCCCGGGCCGAGCCGGGCCTGCGCGATGGCGAACCCGTCGCCCTCCTGCCCGACGAGGTTGGCCGCGGGCACCCGGACGTCGGCGAACTCCAGCTCGGCGTGCCCGCCCTTCTCCCGGTCGTCGTAGCCGAAGACCTCCATCCCGCGCTTGATCGTCAGGCCGGGGGTGTCGCGTGGCACCAGGATCATCGACTGCTGCCGGTGCCGCGCCGCCTCCGGATCGGACTTGCCCATGACGATGAAGACGGCGGCCTCGGGGTTGAGCGCGCCGGTGATCCACCACTTGCGGCCGTTGAGGACGTAGTCGTCGCCGTCGCGCTCGATCCGGGTGCTGATGTTGGTGGCGTCCGAGGACGCGACGTCCGGCTCGGTCATCGCGAACGACGAGCGGACCTCACCGGAGAGCAGCGGCTCCAGCCACTCCTTGCGCTGCATCTCCGTGCCGAACATCGACAGCACTTCCATGTTGCCGGTGTCGGGGGCCGAGCAGTTGATCGCGGCCGGGGCGACGCCGACCCGGCCGGTGATCTCGGCGAGCGGGGCGTACTGCAGGTTGCTGAGTCCGGCGCCGTGCTCGCCGGGCAGGAACAGGTTCCACAGCCCGCGCGAGCGCGCCTCGCGGCGCAGGTCCTGCAGGACGGGCGCCGTGGACCAGGCCCACGGGTTCTCCAGCTGGTCGAGCTGGTCGTGGAACACCTGCTCGGCCGGGTACACGGCCTCGTCCATGAACGCGAGCAGCTGGGTGCGCAGCTCCTCGGTGCGGGGGTCGAAGGAAAAGTCCATCGGAGGGCTCCTTGGTCGAGAGATCAGGCGTGGTCGAAGCGGCGCTGCAGCTTGCGCATGCCGGCGAGCCACCGCTCGTGGTCGGTCGCGCGCCGCGCCATGTAGCCGCGCACCTCGGGATGCGGCAGCACCAGGAACTCCCCGGTGCACATGGCCTGCCAGAGGGCCTCGGCGACCTGCTCCGGCTCGAGCGCGCTGTCGTGGGTGAGGATCCCGCGGCGGGACCCGGCGTTCTCGAGCATCCGCGTGTTGACGCCCTGCGGGCAGATGCAGTGCACGGCGAGCCCACGGTCGCCGTAGGTGGCCGCGAGCCATTCCGCGAACGCCACCGCGGCGTGCTTGGTGACGGCGTACGGGGCGCTGCCCAGCGAGGTCAGCAGCCCGGCGGCCGACGCGGTGACGACGAACCGCCCGTGGCCGCGCTCGACCCAGCCGGGGACGAGCAGCCGCGCCGCGCGCACGTGGGCGAGCACGTTGACCTCGAGCATCTGCGCCCACCGGTCGTCCTCGGTGGTGACGTCCCCCGCCCCGGCGATCCCGGCGTTGGCGCAGTAGACGTCGATCTCCCCGACCGCGTCGCGGGCCGCGGCGACGAGCGCCTCCACCCCGGCTTCGGACGCGGCGTCGCCGCCGATCGCGTGCCCGCCGATCTCGCGCGCGACGGACTCGGCCGCCTCGGCGTCCAGGTCGTTGACGACGACGTGGGCGCCCCGGTCGGCGAACAGTCGGGCGATCGCCCGCCCGATGCCCCGCCCGCCACCGGTGACGACGACGCCGGACCCGGCCACGTCCACGTCGGTCACCGCTCCCGGGTCAACGTGACGCCGCCGTCGAGCACCACGAGCTCGCCGGTCATCCAGGACGCGTCCTCGGACAGCAGGAACGCCACCGCGCTGCCGATGTCCGCCGGGACGCCGAGCCGCTTGAGCGGGTACGCCTGCGCGACCTTCTCCTCGCCCTCGGAGTAGAGCGCCTTGGCGAAGTCGGTCTTGACCACGGCCGGGGCGACCGCGTTGACCCGCACGGCCGGCCCGAGCTCCACCGCCAGCTGCCGGGTCATGTTGATCAGCATCGCCTTGCTGGCGCCGTAGAGCCCGATCCCCGGCGACGATCCGAGGCCCGCCACCGAGGCGACGTTGACGATCGAGCCGCCGTGCTCGGCCATCCACCCGTGGTAGGCCCGCTGCGTCCACGCCAGCGCCGCCAGGCAGTTCACCTCGACGATCTTGCGGGCGGCGCCCAGGTCGAGGTCGACCAGCCGCCCGTACACCGGGTTGATCCCGGCGTTGTTCACCAGGCAGTCGATGCGGCCGAACGCCTCCAGCGTGGCCTTCACCGCCGACTCCTGGTGCTCGGCGTCGTCACCCTTGCCGGCCACCGCGATGGCCCGGTCCGCGCCCAGGGCCGCGACGGCCTCGTCGAGCGTCTCCTGCTTGCGGGCGGTGATGCACACGCGGCCGCCCTCGTCGACGATGCGCTGCGCGATCGCCAGCCCGATCCCCCGGCTGGCGCCGGTGACGATCGCGGCCTTTCCCTCGAACCTGGTGTCCACTCCGGACGTTCCTCCCTAGTCGTTGCTTCGCAGCGCCGCCAGCCCGGCGGCCAGCAGCGGTTCCACCGCCTGTCCGACGGTGTCGAACCCGGCCCCGACGGTCTGGCCCTGCTGGTAGCGGTAGTGGATCCCCTCGCAGATCACGGCGGACTTGAAGTAGCCGAGCGCGAGGTGGAAGCCGAGCTCCGACAGGTCCCGCCCGCTGCGCTCGGCGTAGCGCGCCACGGCCTCGTCCGGGCGCAGGAACCCGGGCGCGGTCGCGACGCCGCCGGTGAACGTGCCGCCGAGCTCGTGGCGGCGTTGGTAGACCAGCAGCAGGCCGACGTCGGCCAGCGGGTCGCCGAGCGTGGCCATCTCCCAGTCCAGCACCGCCCGCACCCGGCCGTCGTCGTCGACGAGGGCGTTGTCGAGCCGGTAGTCGCCGTGCACGATCGCGGCGGCCTGCTGCTCGGGCACGTTCTCCGCCAGCTGCCGGTGCAGCTCCTCGGCGCCGGCGAGGTCCCGGCTGTGCGACGCGTCGAGCTGCTGCTTCCAGCGCCGCACCTGCCGCGCGAGGTAGCCGTCCGGGCGGCCGAAGTCGCGCAGGCCCACCTGCTCGGGGTCCACCGAGTGCAGGAGGGCGAGGGTGTCGACCAGCCGCGTGGAGATGGCGCGCACCTCTTCGGGCGAGAACCGGCCGAGCTCCTCCGCCGTCCGGTAGGGCACGCCCTCGACCTTCTCCATCACGTAGAACGGCGCGCCGATCACCTCCGGGTCGGTGCACAGGGCGTACGTCCGGGGCACCGGCACCGGGGTCGCGCTCAGCGCGCTGATCACCCGGTGCTCGCGGCCCATGTCGTGGGCCGTGGCCAGCACGTGCCCCAGCGGCGGGCGGCGCACGATCCACTCGCCGTGCCCGTCGGTGATCTCGTAGGTCAGGTTCGACTTCCCGCCGGCGATCACCCGCCCGCGCAGCTCGCCCTGCACCGTCCCCGGGAGCTCGGCGTCGAGGTACGCCCGCAGCCGGGGCAGGTCCAGCCCGGGAAGGTCGACGGCGACGGCTGGGGATCCCGTCCGGTTCGTCATCGCGGTCCTCTCATCCCAGTTCACGGTCAGCGCAGCTCACCATGCGTCGAGGGTCGGGCGCAGGCGCGGGTTGGTCCAGCCCTCCCGCGGCACCGACGGCAGCGACGCCAGCAGGACGTCGCGGGTGTCGGCGGGGTCGATCACGTCGTCGACCTCCAGGGCCATCGCGGTGTTCAGCGCGCTCCCCCGCTCGTACATCTGCTCGAGCAGTTCGTCGTAGCGCCGTTCCCTGGCCTGCGGGTCGGCGATCGCCTCCAGCTCCTTGCGGAACCCGAGCCGGACCGCGCCCTCGAGCCCCATGCCGCCGAACTCGCCGGTCGGCCAGGACACGGTGACGCCCGGTTCGCCGAACCCGCCGCCCGCCATCGCCATCGCGCCGAGCCCGTAGCCCTTGCGCAGAACGACGGTGGCGAGCGGCACGGTCAGGTTCGCGCCGCGGACGAACAGCCGGCTGAAGTGCCGCACGGTCGCCGTCCGTTCCGCGTCGGGGCCGACCATGAACCCCGGGGTGTCGCACAGCGAGACGACCGGCAGCCCGAACACGTCGCACAGCTGCAGGAACCGCGCGAGTTTGTCGGCGCCGTCGGCGTCGATGGCGCCGCCGAGCACGGCCGGGTTGTTCGCGACCAGCCCCATCGGCCTGCCGGCGATGCGCACGAGCGCGGTGAGCACGCACTTGCCGAACGCGGGACGCAGCTCCAGCACCGAACCGACGTCGCACAGGATCTCGACGGCGCGGCGGACGTCGTAGGCGCGCTTGCGGTTCTCCGGCACCACGTGCCGCAGCCGCCGCTGGTCGTGGGCCTCGAACCGGTCCAGGTCGCCCTGGAAGTAGCCGAGGTAGCGCTTGGCGACCGCCACGGCCTCTGCCTCGTCGGCCACCGCGACGTCCACGACGCCGTTGGCGGTCTGCACGTCGATGGGCCCGACGTCCTCCGGCGCGAACCGGCCCAGTCCGGCCCCCTCGATCATCGCGGGACCACTCATCCCGATCGTGGAGTCGGCCGTGGCGATCACGACGTCGCAGGTGCCGAGGAGAGCGGCGTTGCCCGCGAAGCAGCGGCCCGCGGCGATCCCGACGAGCGGCACCTTCCCGCTCAGCGCCCTGGTTGAGCCCGCCGACCTTGGGGACGTCGACGTCGCCCGGCCGGCCGCCCCCACCTTCGGCGAACAGGACCAGCGGGTGGCGGTGCCTGCCCACCACGTCGAGCAGCCGGTCGGTCTTCTTGTGGTTGAACCAGCCCTGGGTGCCGGCGAGCACGGTGTAGTCGTAGGCGAGCACGGCGCAGGTGGCGCGGTCCGGCCCGAACACGTCGCCGTTGACGCTGCCGATGCCGGCGACGATGCCGTCGGCCGGGGTGGTGCGGATCAGGTCGTCGAGCTGTCGGCGGCTGCGCTGGGCGGCCACGGCGAACCCGCCGTACTCGACGCGCAGCCCGTCGTCGAGCAGGTCGTCGACGTTCTCCCGGGCGGTGCGCCCGCCCCGGTCGTGGCGCTTGCGCACCGCCTCGGGCCGCGCCGCGTCGTGCAGGAGCGCCCGGCGGGCCAGCAGCGCCGCGAGGTCGGGCCGGATGTACCCGGGCTCGGGCTCCGCGTCGACGGCGACCGCGTCCTGTGCTTCCCCCGACGGTTCCAGGTACACCAGAGGGTCCCCGGGCGCGACGACGTCACCGATCTCCACGAGCACGTCACGGACGACGCCGCCGGTGGCGACGTGCACCGGGTGCTGCATCTTCATCGACTCCAGCACCACGGCGGACCGGCCCGCCGCGACGGGCTCGCCGACGGTCACCTCGATCGCCGTGACCACGCCGGCCATCGGCGCGGTGAGCACGACGACCCCGTCCGGCGCGACCGGATCGCTCGAATCGCCCGACTCGCGCACACGGATCGCCCGACTCGCGGAAGGAGGGACAGGAACTCCCCGCGAGTCGGAACCTGAGTGCGCGCGAGTCGGGGCCTGGGTGCCCGCGAGTCGGGGCTCGGGTGCGGGTGAGTCGGGGCGTCCGTGCGGCCCGACGGCGTCCGCGCCGCTCTCGGCCACCAGCCGAGCAGCGTGTTCGTCGACGAAGCGGGTGTGCATCGCGCCGCCGACGAACGCGTCGTCGGCGAGGATCGCGCTCTGCAGCGCGAGGTTCGTGGGCACGCCCTCGATCGCGGTCTCGCGCAGCGCGGCCAGCGCCCGGCGGCGGGCGCCCTCGAACCCCGAGCGGTCGTGCACCACGACCTTCGCGAGCAGCGAGTCGAAGCGCGGGTTGATCCGCTGCCCGGTGGCCGCCGCCGTGTCGACGCGGACGCCGGCGCCGGTCGGCAGGTCCAGCCGCGTCACGGTGCCCGGGTGCGGGACCACGGTGCCGTCGGGACGCAGGGTCTCGGCGTTGATCCGGATCTGGATCGCGCACCCGGCGGGGGCGGGGACCTGGTCCTGGGTGAGGCCGAGCGCGGCCGGCTCGGCGCCCGCCGCCACGTCCAGCTGGGCCCGCACCAGGTCGATGCCGAGGATCTCCTCGGTGACGGTGTGCTCCACCTGCAGGCGCGGGTTGACCTCCAGGAAGAAGAACGTGCCGTCGGCGGCGACCAGGAACTCCACCGTGGCGAGGCCGCGGTAGCCGACGCCCGCGGCCAACCTGGTGGCGGCCTGCAGGATCTCCGCGCGCACCGCCGGGTCCAGGCCGGGGGCGGGCGCGACCTCGATGAGCTTCTGGTGCCGGCGCTGCACGCTGCAGTCGCGGTCCCACAGGTGCACGACGGTGCCGGTGCCGTCGCCGAGCACCTGCACCTCGACGTGCCGCGCGCCCTCGAGGAGCTGCTCGACGTAGAGCTCCCCCGACCCGAAGGCCGCCTCGGCCTCGGCCGCGCACTCCCGGAACGCGCCGTCCAGCGCCGTGCGGTCGCGAACGACGCGCATCCCCCGGCCGCCGCCCCCGGCGACCGCCTTGATGACGACGGGGGCGTCGACCTCCTCGAGGAACTTCTCCATCTCCGACACCGTGGTCGCGCCGGTGGTGCCCGGCAGGGTCGGCACGTCCTGCGCCTCGGCGAGCTCGCGGGCGCGGCCCTTGTCACCGAACACGTCGAGGTCCTCCGGGGACGGCCCCACGAAGGTGACGCCCGCGGCCGCACAGGCCCGGGCCAGCTCGCCGCTCTCGGACAGCAGCCCGTAGCCCGGGTGCACCGCGTCCGCGCCGCTGCGCACGGCCGCGTCGACGATCGCGGCGGGGTCGAGGTACGCCGCCGGGCCGGTCCCGGGCAGCGCCATCGCCTCGTCGCAGCGCCGGACGTGCAGGGCGTCGGCGTCGTCGGCCGAGTACACCCCGACCGTACGGATGCCCATCGCCGCGGCGGTGCGGAACACCCGCAGCGCGATCTCACCCCGGTTGGCGACGAGGAGGGTGCCGATGGCCGTCACGAGGCCACCCCGGTGATCCCGGCCGTGCGCAGCCCCGCGACGCGGGCGTCGGAGTAGCCGAGCTCGGTGAGGACGGCCTCGTCGTCCTCACCCAGGCGCGGGGCGCGCCTGCCGGGCCGCGCCGGGGTGTCCTCCAGGCGCAGCGCCGGTCCGGCGACGGTCGCGGGCGCGCCGCTGTCGAGCTCCATCTCGTAGGTCATCCCGCGCTCCCGGACGTGGTCGTCGGCCAGGACGTCGGTGACGGACTGCACCGGGCCGCAGACGACGCCCGCTGCCTGGCAGATGTCGACGATCTCCCGCGTGGTCCGGCTCCGCGTCCAGTCGTTGACCACGGGGTTGAGCTGCGGGCGGCAGCGTAGCCGCCAGCGCGGCTCGCGCTCCTCGTGCTCGGCCCACTCCGGGTGCCCGACGATCGTGCTGAACGCCGCCCACATCCCCGGCGTCACCGGCGCGAGGTAGACCCACCCGTCGGACGCGGGGTACAGGCCGCAGAAGGAGGTGGGCAGCTCGGCGCCGAAGCGGGTGGGGGCGAGCCCGGCCGCGGCCGCGGCGACGTGGTGGCCGAGCAGGGGCAGCAGCCCGTCGAGCATGGCGGCGTCGACGAGCTGTCCGGCACCGGTGCGCTCCCGTGCCGCGAGCCCGAGCAGCACCGCGATGACGCCCTGCAGGGCGGCGACGTTGTCGGCGACGAACGGCCCGGCGATCGTCGGCGGCCCGTCCGGGCACCCGGTCATGTCGGCCAGCCCGCTCATCGCCTGCACGATCCCGTCGTAGGCGACCCAGGACGACTTCGGCCCGCTGCGCCCGAACCCGGTGATGTGGACCAGCACGGTCCTCGGGTTGATCGCGCGGATGTCCTCGAAGCCGAAGCCGAGCTTCTCCGGCACCCCGGCGGCGTAGTTGGTGACCAGCACGTCCGCGGTCCGGACGAGGTCGTGCAGCACCTCCTTGCCCTCCGGCCGGGCCAGGTCGAGCGTGAGGCTGCGCTTGCCGCGGTTGTTGGCGGCGAAGTAGATGCTGTCGGTGCCCGTGCCGTAGGCCGGCCCCGAGCGGCGGCCCTGCTCACCGGTCCTCGGCTCGATCTTGACGACCTCCGCGCCGTGGTCGGCGAGGACCTGGCAGCACTGGGGACCTGCGATGTAGTGCGCGATCTCGAGGACACGGACACCGTTCAGGGCGCTGATCGCGGTCACTGTTTCCGGTCACCTCTCGGAAGTCGGGACGGCACGCGGGCGAGCACTGCCTGCTAAGGGCTCATTCAGCTTGCGCATCTCCTGCAGTAGAGTCAACGAGCAGTTGCCGGAACGAAGGGGGCAACGGTGGGCCAGGCCTCATCGAGCAGTCGCACGCTGCGGGAGATCCGCTCCGACGACACCCGCGAGCGACTCCTCGACGCCGCGCTGGAGTGCTTCGCGAACAAAGGTTTCCACGCCACGACCACCCGGGACATCAGCAACGGGGCCGGGCTGAGCCCGGCGGCCCTCTACGTGCACTTCAAGTCGAAGGAAGACCTGCTCTACCAGCTGTCGATCGTGGGCCACAGCCGGATCCTCGACCGCATCCGGCGGGCGGGCGCGACCGGATCGACCCCGCCTCGCGAGAAGCTCGTCGACGTCGTCCGCGCCTTCGTGCTCTGGCAGCTGCAGACCCACACCCGCTCCCGGGTCAACAACCACGAGTACGGGGCGCTGAGCCCCGCACACCGCCGCGAGGTGTCGGCCCTGCGCCGGAGCGTCGAGGAGGAGATGCGTCGGCTCGTCGATGCCGGCATCGCCTCCGGCCACTTCGTCACGAATCGGCCCGACATGACCGCGGTGGCCATCCTGTCGCTGGGCATCGACACCACCCGGTGGTACCGCGAGGACGGCAAGTGGAGCGCGGACGAGATCGCCGACCACTACTGCGACCTCGCCCTGGGCATGCTCGGCGCCGCGGACCGAGCCGCTCGTCCAGCGGCAGCCGCTGAATAAGCGATCGCTCAGCATCCCGGCACTCGGGCGGCGAGCAGCCGGGAACAGGCCGCGCCGCGTCACGCCACGACGGCGATCACGTCGCCCTCCTGCACGGCGTCGCCCTCCGCCACGGTGAACCGCTGCAGGACCCCGGCGGTCTCGGTGACGACGGGGATCTCCATCTTCATCGACTCGAGGATGCAGATCTCGTCACCCGCGTCGACGGCACTGCCCTCCGTGACCACCAGCTTCCACACGTTCGCCACCATCTCGGCTCGGATCTCGGCCATGTCTCTCCTCCGTTCACGGCCGCCGCGAGGCGACGAGCCGGTCCACGATCCCGGTGTCGTAGGTGCCCGAGGTGAACTCGGGGTCGGCGAGGACCTCCCGCAGGAACGGCAGGTTGATCTTCGGCCCGCGGACGCGGAACGCCTCGAGCGCGTCCCGCGCCCGTTCGAGCACCTGGGTGCGATCCGCGCCGCTGACCACCAGCTTCGCCAGCAGGGGGTCGAAGTGCGGGGTGACGGTCGTGCCCGCCGCGTAGCCCGAGTCCACCCGGATCCCCGGCCCGGAGGGCTCCGCCCACTCCGTCACCGCACCCGGCCCGGGCAGGAAACGCACCGGATCCTCGGCGCACACCCGGAACTCCATCGCGTGGCCCCGGACCTCCACCGGTTCGACGTGCACGTCCTCCCCGGCCGCCACCCGCAGCTGCAGCTCGACGAGATCGACACCGCACGCCTCCTCGGTGATCGGGTGCTCCACCTGCAGCCGCGTGTTGACCTCGAGGAAGAAGAACTCGCCGGTGCCGGGCTGCAGGAGGAACTCGACGGTGCCGGCGTTGCGGTAGCCCACGCTCTGCGCCGCCGTGACGGCCGCCGCGCGCAGCCGCGAGCGCAGCGGCGCGTCCACCGCGGGCGAGGGCGTCTCCTCCACCACCTTCTGGTGCCGGCGCTGCACCGAGCAGTCGCGCTCGGCGGGGAAGGCGACGACGGAGCCGTCCGGCAGGCCGAGCACCTGCACCTCCACGTGCCGCGCACCCGACACGTAGCGCTCCAGGAGCACCCGCGCGTCGCCGAACGCGCCGCGGCCGCGGGACGCCGCCGTCGCCACCGCCCGGCCGAGCTCGTCGTCGTTGCCGGCGACGCCCATCCCGATGCCACCACCGCCTGCGCTCGCCTTGACCATCAGCGGGTAGCCCAGCCGGCGCGCCGCCGCCAGCGCCCCGTCGACGCCGGTCACGGCGTCGGCGGTGCCGGGCAGGACCGGCACGCCCCGCGCGGCGACGTGGTTGCGCGCGGCCACCTTGTCGGCCAGCAGCTCCATCGACTCCGGGTCCGGGCCCACCCACAGCAGGCCCTCCTTCCCGCACGCCCTCGCGAGCGCGGGGCTCTCGGACAGGAAGCCGTAGCCGGGGTGCACCGCCTCCGCGCCCGTGGCGCGGGCCGCCGCGACCACCGCCTCGACGTCCCGGTAGGCGGCCGGGCCCGGCAGTGCCACCACCTCGTCGGCCTCGCGCACGTGCGGCAGGTCGGCGTCGACGCCCGCGTGCAGCGCGACGGTGCGCACGCCGAGCGCGCGGGCCGTGCGGATCACGCGGCGGGCGATCTCGCCGCGGTTGGCGACGAGCAGGCTCTCGATCACGATGCCGCGCCCGCGGCCAGCCGGTGTGCCACGTCGAGCAGCTCACCTTTCTTGATCTTGCCGGTGGTCGTCATCGGCATCGCCTCGACGACCTGGAACCGCGGGACCTTGTACGGCGCCATGTTCTGCCGCGCCCAGGCGGTGAGCTCGGCGACGTCGATGTCGGCGCCGTCCACGGGCTGCACGAACGCGAGCGGGACCTGTCCCTTCGCCGGGTCGGACAGCGGCGCGACCGCCGCGGTGAGGACGTCGCCGTGCCGGGTCAGCAGCGCCTCGACCTCGGACGGGAAGACGCTCATCCCGTTCACTTTGATCATTTCCTTGTTCCGGCCGAGGAAGTGTAGGCAGCCGTCGTCGTCGAGGAACCCGACGTCGCCGGTGTGCAGCCAGCCGTCCCGCAGGGCCCGCGCCGTCGCCTCCGGGTTGCGCCAGTAGCCGGTGAGCAGCGACGGGCTGCGGACGAGGATCTCGCCGCGCTCGCCGACCGGCAGCGGCTCCCCGCTCCCCTCGTCCACGATCAGGAACTCGGTGCCCGGCACCGGCAGGCCGCAGAACACCGGCTCGGCCAGCAGGTCGTGGTCGCCGTCCTGGAAGCCGCTGACGATCGAGTCGGCGGTGTGCGTCTCGGTCATCCCGTAGGAGCCCTCGCGCAGCACGCTGTGCTCCCCCACCGCCCGCTGCCAGCGGCGCCGGATGTCCACGGTCAGCTTGCGCACGAACGACATGGCCCGGGGCTGCCGCAGGCTCGACAGGTCCCGCTCGCCGAAGTCGGGGTGCTCCATCAGCTCGACGTAGTTGTCGACGGTGCCGATCATGCTCGTGACGCGGTAGCGCTCGATCCCCGCCAGCACCGCCGCCGGGTCCCATCGCGTGAGCAGGACGACGGTGGCGCCGACGACGAGCGGCACGAGGATGCCGAAGTCCTCCCCCGCGATCCAGAAGATGGGGACGTAGACGAGGAACACGTCGTCCCCGCCGGAGCCGAAGGCCGCGCCCACCTCGCTCGCCGCGGCGGCCGTCACCGCGGTGTAGAGCATGTGCCGCTGGGTGTGCTCGCACCCCTTCGGCATCCCGGTGGTCCCGCCCGTGTAGTTGAGCGCGGCGAGGGCGTCGAGATCGGCCTCGCGCGGCTGCGCACGCGGGCTTCCCAGGACACGCGACCACGTGCTCGCCGCACCGCCGCCGCGTAGCGCGTCCGGGACCGGCAACGCCGGGTGCTCCGGCAGCATGTCGGCGAGCGAGGTGACGAGGACCTCGCGCACGGCGGTGCGGGGGCGCACCGCCTCGACCAGGGGCACCAGCGTGTCCACCGCGACGAGGACCTCGACCCCGGCGTCGGTCAGCTCGTGGGTGAGCTCGTGCTCGCGGAACAGCGGGTTGACCGGGACGTGCACCGCCCCGCGTTTGAGGATGCCCAGCATGGCCACCACGAACTGCGGGCAGTTGGGCAGCAGCACCCCGACCCGGTCGCCGGGGCCGACCCCGACCGACTCCAGCCAGCCCGCGAACCGGTCGCTCAGCTCGTCCAGCTCGCCGTAGGTGATCTCGCGGCCGTAGAAGACGATCGCAGCCCGGTCCGGCGTGCGACGGGCCCAGATCCGCAGGTGCTCGGTGATCGCCACCTCGCCCTCGGGATACCCGACCTCGCGGGGCACGGCGTCCGGCCACACCCGCTGCCGGCGCCGATGGAGGTCGGCGCGATGAGCGTCCAGATCCATGCCCTGTCCTCTCGGTCTGCGTCGGCCGGTGGAGGTGCTATGCGGTGGGTGGCCGGTCCTCGAGCAGGTCGGCGCGCGCCTGCTCGCTGAAGGTCCCGATGGCCCACACCGCGGCGAGCTCCCGGCTGACCTCGCCCAGGTCCCGCTCCGGGTAGCGGTGCAGGACGAAGCGGTAGTACGCGTAGTGCTCGGTCATCCCGCCGAGCAGCGCGGCGCCGAGGTCCGGGTCGAGGTCGGGGCGCATCAACCCCTTCTCCACGGCCCGCCGGATCATCCGCGTGATGCGCTCGTGGAAGTGCCGGCGGTTGTCCGCCTGCATCGCCTCGATCTCCGGGTGGGTCTGCATCGTCTCGTGCAGCAGGCCGAACAGGTCGGCGTTGCGTTCGTAGAACCGGAAGTAGCGCTCGGTCGTCACCACGACGGACTCGGCCGGGTCCCGCGGGCTCCACCGCGCCTGCGACTCGTCGTAGAGCTGCTGGAGGAGCATCGTGATCAGCTCGATCAGGACCGCGTTCTTGTCCACGTAGTAGCGGTAGAAGGCGCCGTTGGACATCCCGGCCTCGGCCGCGATGTCACTGACCCGGGCCGCCGCGAAACCGTCCCGGCCGAAGACCACGCGCCCCGCCTGGAGCAGCGCCTCCTTCGAGCCGCGACCCTTCCTCGTCCTCGGATCGGCGACCGGGAGAGCTCGTCCCGCAGTCACGTCCACCTCGCCTCCGCCGTCGTGCGAGAGGCGAGCGTAGCCGCCCTCCACCGAAAACGCGATATTGACGTCACTTTTACGACCACCCTAACGTGGTCGCGGTCACGAGTCCCGCAGCGAAGGGGGGCACTCCGGTGTCAGCGCGTCGCACGACCGGACCGGTGCTGGAAGTCGAGCACCTGAGCGTGTCCTTTCCCGGGGCAGGCGGCCGCCGCAGCACGGCCGTGCGGGACGTCTCCTTCACGATCGGCGAGGGCGAGATCCTCGGCATGGCCGGTGAGAGCGGCAGCGGGAAGTCCCTCACCGCGCTGTCGGTGATGGGGCTGGTCCCGCGGCCGCCGGCCGAGATCACCGGAGCCATCCGGTTCGACGGCACCGGCCTGCTGCAGCTGCGGCCCGCGCAGTGGGAGAAGCTGCGCGGCGAGCAGCTCGGCATGATCTTCCAGGAGCCGATGACCGCGCTCGACCCGGTCTTCACCGTCGGCCGACAGCTCACCGAGACCCTGCAGGCGCACCGTCGGATGACGCGCCGGGCCGCCCGCCGGGACGCGGTGGAGATGCTCGAGGCCGTCGGCATCCCGCTGCCGGAACGCCGCGTCGACGAGTACCCGCACCAGCTCTCCGGCGGCATGCGGCAGCGCGTCATGATCGCGATCGCCCTGATCTGCAGCCCGCGGCTGCTCATCGCCGACGAGCCGACCACGGCGGTCGACGTCACCATCCAGGCGCAGATCCTCGAGCTCCTGCGCACGCTGAGCCGGGACCGCGGCACCGCCGTCCTGCTCATCACCCACGACCTGGGCGTGGTCGCCGAGCTGTGCGACCGGATGGTCACCCTCTACGCCGGTGAGGCGTTGGAGGCCGGTCCCGTCGACGACGTCCTGCGGTCCCCGCAGCACCCCTACACCTCGGGCCTGCTCCAGGCGATTCCCCGGATCGAGGACCGGCACCGCGTCCTGCAGACGATCCCGGGGCGCGTCCCGCCGCCGAGCGCGCCACCGTCGGGCTGCGTGTTCCACCCCCGGTGCGGCCACGCCACGGCCGAGTGCGCCGACCGCAGACCCGAGCTCGACCCCCTGCCCGGCGGTTCCGCACGGCTGGTCCGGTGCGGGCGCTCCGCCGAGCTCGACCTCCCGGGAGCCCGCCGATGAGCCCTCTTCTCGACGTCGACGACCTGCGCGTCTCGTACCCGACGCGCCGGCGGGACGAACGGGTCAAGGCGGTCGACGGCGTGTCCTTCGTGATGCAGGAGGGCGAGACGCTGGGGCTCATCGGCGAGTCCGGGTCGGGGAAGTCGACGCTCGGCCGCGCGCTGATGCGGCTGGTGCAGCCCACGGCGGGCACCGCACGGCTGCGGGGCACCGACCTGGTCGCCCTGCGCGGGCGGGCCGGCCGGGAGATGTCCGCGCACCTGCAGATGGTGTTCCAGGACCCGCACGCCTCGCTGAACCCCCGGATGCGTGTGCTCGCCAGCATCGAGGAGCCGCTCGCGATCCGCCGGGTCGGCGACCGGGAGCACCGCCGCGCGCGGGCCCTGGAGCTGTTCGACCTGGTGGGGCTGTCCCGTGAGCTCGGAGCGCGCTACCCCCACGAGCTGTCCGGCGGCCAGAAGCAGCGGGTCAACATCGCCAGGGCGCTGGTGCTCGACCCGGCGCTCGTGGTGTGCGACGAGGCGGTGTCGGCCCTCGACGTGGCACTGCAGGCCGAGATCTTGGAGCTGCTGCGCAGGCTGCAGTCCGAGCTGGGGCTGGCGTACCTGTTCATCACCCACGACCTGTCGGTGGTGGCGCACATCGCCGACCGCGTCGCGGTGATGTACCTGGGCCGGCTGATGGAGATCGGCCCGGTCGACCAGCTCGTCACACGGCCCCGCCACCCCTACACCGAGGCGCTGGTGTCGGCCCAGCCCCGGATCAGCCCGGACGGCCGGGAGCGGATCGTGCTCGAGGGCGACATCCCCAGCCCGGTGCACCCACCGTCCGGATGCCGGTTCCGCACCCGGTGCCGCTACGCCACCGAACGCTGCGCGGAGGAGGTGCCCGCCTGGCGGGAGCCGGCTCCCGGGCACCGGGTGGCCTGCCACTACGCCGACACGCTGGAGCTCTCCGGCGTCGACGCAGCGTCGACCTCCACCCTCGACGGAGGCAGGCCATGACGAGGATCTCCAGGGTCCCCACGCTCGTGCTGGCGCTGGTGCTCGCGATCGTCTGCGCGGGATGTGCCGGGAGCAGCGCCGCCGCCACCCCGGGGGTGCTGAAGGTGGCCTGGCCCTCGAACCCGTCCTCGCTCGACCCGCAGCGCGGCAACGCCGGGTCCGACCACGGCGTGCTGTTCACCCTCTACGACACGTTGATCTCGTTCACCCCCGAGACCCTGGAGCCCGCGCCGGGCCTGGCGGAGTCGTGGGACCAGAGCGACCCGAACGTGCTGGTGCTGCACCTGCGCCACGGTGTGACGTTCCACGACGGCACCCCGTTCGACGCCGAGGCGGTGAAGTACAACATCGAACGGGCGCAGGGCGAGAAGTCCAACATCCAGGCCGACGTGCAGGCGATCGCGAGCGTCGACGTCGTCGACGAGTACACGGTCCGCCTCGACCTCGCCGAGCCGGACTCGTCGCTGCTGCTGACCCTCGCCGACCGGGCCGGGATGATGATCTCCCCGACCGCCGCGGAGGAGCACGGCGACGCCTTCGAGCGCAACCCCGTCGGAGCCGGGCCGTGGCAGTTCGTCGAATGGCAGAACGGTGCGCGGGTGCGGGTCGAGCGCTTCCCCGGCTACTGGCAGGAGGGGCTGCCCCACCTCGACGGCATCAACTTCACGATCATGACCGACGACTCCACCGCCGTGAACGCGTTGCGGTCGGGCCAGCAGGACTTCGCGTTCGACCCGCCGCCGCAGGACATCGGCAACCTCGAGGAGTCGCCCGGGTTCGGCGCGAGCGTCAGCCCGCAGCTCTACCAGAAGATCGTCTACCTCGACGTCTCCGCAGCGCCGTTCGACGACGTGCGGGTGCGGAAGGCGCTCAACCTCGCCATCAACCGCCAGCAGCTGCTCGAGGTGGCCCACTTCGGGCGCGGTGAGGTCGGCTGGACCCCGCTGCCGTCCGCGCACTGGGCCTACGCCGAGCAGCTCGTGCCCACCTACCCGTACGACCCCGAGCAGGCGCGCCGGCTGCTGGCCGAGGCGGGCCACCCCGACGGCGTCTCCTTCCCGATGATCGTCTACTCGGACCCGACGAGCATCCGGCTCGGGGAGGTGCTCGCCTACCAGCTCAGCAAGGTCGGGATCCGGGTGGATCTCATCCCGACCGAGCTCACGCAGGGCACGAGCGAGTTCTTCAACGAGCGCCGCTACCCCGCCATGCTGTCGGCCTGGACCGGTCGCCCGGACCCGGCGCTGACCTACAAGCTGATGTTCACCGCCGAGGGCTACTACAACACCGGGCACGTCGCGACACCGGGCATCGACGAGGCGCTCGCCGCGGCGAACACCACCCCCGACCTCGCCGAGCGCAAGGCCGGGCTGGCCCGGCTGGCCGAGATCGTCGCGGACAACGCGCTGTTCGTCCCGCTGTTCTTCCCGGCGAGCGCCGCCATCTACAGCGACGACGTCAGCGGCTACGAACCGAGCTTGCTGGGCAAACCCAAGTTCACGACGGTGAGGATCGAGCGATGACGGCCACGGCGTCGACCACCGTCGAGTCCCCCGCGCCGCGGAGGCGCCGACAGCTGCCCCGGGTGCGAGGGGTCGGCAAGCGGCTCGTCGGGGTCATCCCCACGCTGCTGCTCGCGACGTTCCTCGTGTTCGCCCTGCTGCACCTCATCCCCGGCGACCCGGCGCAGGCCATCGCGGGCGAGAACGCCACCCCGGAGCGGCTGGCGCAGCTGCGCGAGCAGCTGGGTCTGGACCGCCCGTTCCTCCTGCAGTACGTCGACTGGCTCGGCGGCGTGGTCACCGGCGACCTCGGGACGTCGCTCGCCACCGGTGAGCAGGTCCTCGACCTGATCGGGCAGCGGCTCCCGACCACGCTGACGCTGGGCGCGGCGTCCCTGGTCGTCGCCGTGGGCATCGGGGTGCCGCTGGGCATCGCGGCCGCGCAGCGGCGCGGCCGGGGCGCCGACACGGCGATCACCGGTGCCGCCACGCTGGGCATCGCCGTGCCGAACTTCTGGCTCGGCATGGTGCTGGTGCTGGTGTTCGCCCTCACCCTGAAGTGGCTGCCCGCCACCGGTTTCGTCCCGCTCACCGAGAATCCGCTGCGGGCGCTGTGGCACCTGGTGCTGCCCGCGATCGCCCTGGGCGCCGTCGGTGCGGCCGAGGTGTGCCGACAGCTGCGCAGCGCGATGATCGAGGTGCTGCAGTCGGACTACATGCGCACGCACCAGGCCAAGGGCCTGTCCCGGCGCACCCGGATCTGGAGGCACGCGCTGAAGAACTCGGGGCTGCCGCTGGCCACGATCATCGGCCTGCTGGTGAGCCGGGTGCTCGGGGCCACGGTCGTGGTCGAGGCGCTCTTCGCCATCCCCGGCATCGGGTCGCTGGTGGTGCAGTCCACCACGCAGCGCGACTACCCGGTGATCCAGGGCATCGTGCTGGTCACCGCGCTGCTGGTGCTGGCGACCAACCTGCTGGTGGACCTCGCCTACCGGGTCATCGACCCCCGAATCGCGGAGTGAGCGGCCATGTCCGTCCAGGTCCAGTCCCCGACCCCCACGACCGTCGCCGAGCCGGCCGGCCCGCCCACCGCCGCCGCCACCCTGCTGTCCCGGCTCGCCCGCGACTGGCGGGCCGTCGCCTCCCTCGGGTTCCTGGTCGTGCTGGTGGGCGCCGCGCTGCTGGCCCCGTGGATCGCACCGCACGACCCCGACGCGCAGAACTACGAGTCGATCCTGCAGCCCGCCGGTACCCCCGGCTACCTCCTGGGCAGCGACGACCTCGGCCGCGACATCCTGAGCAGGCTGCTGTACGGCGCGCGGGCGTCGCTGCTGGCCAGCGTGCTCGCCGTCGGCGTCGCGGTGGGGCTGGGCGTGCCGCTCGGGCTCGCGGCGGGCTACCTCGGCGGGGTGGTCGACAACGCCCTGATGCGCGTGATCGACACGCTGCTGTCCTTCCCCGCGATCATCCTCGCCATCGGCATCACCGCTGCGCTGCAGCCGAGCCTGGTCAACTCGATGATCGCGGTGGGCATCGTGTTCTCCCCGTCGGTGGCACGCCTGATGCGGGCACAGGTGCTCGCCGTCAAGGAGGAGCCCTACGTCGACGCCGCCCGCACGTTCGGCAGCCGGGGCGGGCACCTGGTCCGACAGCACCTGCTGCCCAACGCGGTCCAGCCGGTGCTCGTGCAGGCGAGCCTGCTGCTGTCGCACGCCCTGATCGCCGAGGCGAGCCTGAGCTTCCTCGGGCTGGGCGTGCAGCCGCCCACCGCGAGCTGGGGCTCCATGCTCGCCCGCGCCTACACCTTCATCTACCAGGCGCCGCTGCAGATGCTGGCGCCTGGCCTCGCCATCGTGGCCACGGCGCTGGCCTTCACCGTGCTCGGGGACGTCGCCCAGATGGCGATCGACCCCCGGCACCGCCGGACGTCCTGAGGAGCAGAGGAGACGCATGGACCGGACGATCGACACCGGCACCGACGACCTGCTGGCCCGCGTGGAGCGCGGCGTCGGCGTCGTGGTGCTGAACCGCCCCGAGCGGCGCAACGCCCTGTCGGCGGACATGGTGGCCGCGCTCGCGGCCGTCCTGGCCGACCTGGAGGTCGCCGACGACGTCGGATCCGTCCTGCTCACCGGTGCCGGTGGTGCGTTCTGCGCCGGGGGCGACGTCAAGGGCTTCGCCGCCCGGGGCGGCGAAGGCGGCGGCACGACGGTGCCGCAGGAGGAGCGCGCGCAACGTCAGCAGCGGCTCCAACGCGCGACGACGGGCCGGCTGCACGCCATGGGCAAGCCCACCGTGGCGGCCCTGCCCGGAGCGGCGGCCGGGGCGGGGCTGGGGCTCGCGCTGGGCTGCGACCTGCGGATCGGGTGTCCGGCCACGGTGATCGCCACGGCGTTCGGCAAGGTCGGCCTGTCCGGCGACTACGGCACGGCCTGGCTGCTCTCGCGGCTGGTCGGGCCCAGCCGGGCCCGCCGGTTGATGTTCCTCGGCGAGCGCCTCGACGGGCAGGCGGCACACGAGCTCGGGCTCCTGGACTGGATGGTCGACACCGACGAGCTGGACGCGTTCGCGCTCTCGATCGCGGCCGGCCTGGCCGCCGGGCCGCGGCAGGCCCTCGCGGGAATGAAGGCCAACCTGCTGGACGCGCAGCGGTACGGCCTGGACGACGCCATGGACCGCGAGGTGCCCCGGCACCTCGAGTGCGGGGTGAGCGAGGACCACAAGGAGGCCGTGCAGGCCTTCGTGGAGAAGCGCCCGCCGGTGTTCGGGGCACGGACGACGGGGGACGCATGAGTAGCAGCGAGGGCGATTCCTGGCAGCCGGAGGTCGACGAGCTGCGGCGCCGGGAGCAGCAGGCCCGCGGCATGGGCGGGCCCGAGAAGATCCGCCGCCAGCACGACGCCGGGCGGCTCACCGTGCGCGAGCGCATCGACGAGCTGCTCGACCACGGCAGCTTCCGGGAGATCGGTGCGCTGGCCGGGCGTGCGCTGCCCGACGGCGGGTTTCTGCCCGCCAACTTCGTGTTCGGCCGGGGCAGGCTCGACGGGCGACCCGTGGTCGTCGGCGGTGACGACTTCACCGTGCGCGGCGGCGCCTCGGACGCCTCCATCCGCGAGAAGCAGGTCATGGCCGAGCAGCTCGCGAACGAGCTGCGGCTCCCGCTGGTGCGGCTCGTCGAGGGCACCGGCGGAGGCGGCTCGATCCGGTCGCTCGAGGCGATCGGGCGCACGTACGTCCCCGCGAACCCGGGATGGGAGTGGGTGGTGGCGAACCTGGGCACCGTCCCGGTCGTCGCGCTCGCGCTCGGCCCGGTGGCGGGGCTGGGCGCCGCGCGGGTCGCCGCCAGCCACTACTCGGTGATGGTGCGCGGGGCGGCCCAGGTCTTCGCCGCCGGGCCGCCGCTGGTGGCGCGGCTCGGCGCCCCGATCACCAAGGAGGAGCTCGGCGGCAGCGAGATCCACGGCACCAACGGCGTGGTCACCGACGTCGTCGAGTCGGAGAAGGACGCCTTCGAGCGCACCCGCCGGTTCCTGTCCTACCTGCCGCCGTCGGTGTACGACCTGCCCGAACGGGTCCCCGGCGAGGACGACACCGAGCGGCGCGAGGACTGGCTGATCCGGGCGATCCCGCGCAACCGCAGGCGCACCTACAAGATCCGGCCGATCATCGAGGCCGTCGTCGACCAGGGGTCGTTCCTCGAGCTCGGCAAGGGGCACGGGCGGTCGGCGGTGACCGGCCTCGCGCGGCTGGACGGGTGGCCCGTCGCGGTGCTCGCGGGCGACCCGACGATCTACGGGGGCGGCATGACCGCCGCGTCCGCGCGCAAGATCGAGTGGTTCGTCGACCTCGCCGAGACGTTCCACCTCCCCGTCGTCCACCTGGTCGACCAGCCCGGCTTCGTGATCGGCGCCGAGGCCGAGCGCGCGGGGACGATGCGCTTCGGCGTGCGTGCGCTGAACGCCGTCTACCAGGCGAGCGTGCCCTGGTGTTCCGTGATCCTGCGCAAGGTGTTCGGCGTGGCCGGCGCCGCGCACACGAACGCCTCCCGGGTGCAGTACCGGTACGCGTGGCCGTCGGCCGACTGGGGATCGCTCCCCCTGGAGGGCGGCATCGAGGCCGCCTACCGCGCCGACCTGGAGGCGGCCGACGACCCCGAGGCGATGCTCGCCGACATCTGGGAGCGGATGGATGCGATCCGCTCCCCGTTCCGCACGGCGGAGGCGTTCAACATCGAGGACATCATCGACCCCCGCGACACCCGGCCGCTGCTGTGCGAGTTCGCGTCACTCGCCGCGCCGCTGCGTACGCCGGGGCCGGTGAGCTGGAGGTTCCGGGGATGACCGACCCGCGCGCGCTGCTCGACGTGCTCACCCGGGACGGCGACCTCGCGACGGAGCGGCTCGGCCACTGGGCCGCGGCCACGCCCGACGCGGTCTTCGTCCACTACGGGGAGAACGGCACCGACCTCAGCTACGCCGAGGCCCGGCGGGCGACCGACGCGATCGCGGGGAACCTCGCCGCGCACGGCATCTCGCGCGGCACGCGGGTCTCGGTGTTCTCGGCCGACCCGTTCGCGACGACCCTGTGGATGTTCGGGATCTGGAAGGCGGGCGCGGTCTACTGCCCGGTGAACTTCGCCTTCACCGGCAGGCTGCTCGCCTACCAGCTGAACGACACCGCGCCTGCCGCCGTCGTCGTCGACGCCGACCTGGTGCCCGCGCTCGAGGCCGTCCGCGGCGACCTGCTCGCGCCGCCGGCGGTGATCCTGCATCCCGGACCGCGCCACGAGCACGGGTTCGCGGAGATCGGCTACGACGAGCTGCGGGCCCCCACCGAGGCGCCGGACGTGCCGCTCGCGTTCGATGACGTGGCCAACGTGATCTACACGTCGGGCACCACCGGCCCGCCCAAGGGCGTGGTGCAGCCGCACCGCTGGATGAACCAGTACACGTTCATGCTGCGCTCGTACCTCACGCCCGAGGACGTCGTCTACACCGACCTGCCGATGTACCACGTGGGCGGGGCCATCGCGAACGTGGTGCGGGCGTGCTGGGCGGGCGCGACCGTGTCGATGTGGAACCGGTTCAGCCCACACGACTTCTGGCACCGGGTCCGCTCGACGAACGTGACCACGGCGATCCTGCTCGACGTCATGATCCCGTGGCTGGCCAACGCACCCGAACGGCCCGACGACCGCGCCCACCCGCTCAAGTGCGTCCACATGCAGCCGCTCCCACTCGGGCACCACCGGTTCGCCCGGCGGTTCGGGATCGACTTCGTCTCGGCTGGGTTCGGGCAGAGCGAGTCGGGCGCGCCGCTGGCGGCGATGCTCGAGGAGGTGGCCGAAGGCGAGGGCACCCCGCCCGAGCAGTACCGCGGCCGCTCGCACGCCGAGATGCGCGAGGTGTGCCTGCGCAACGGCCTGCCGTTCCTGCCCGGGGAGCAGGTCGACCGCAAGGGCTTCATGGGCACGCCCACGCAGTTCTTCGAGGCCACGGTGCTCGACGAGCAGGACATGCCGTGCCCGCCCGGCGTCCCCGGCCAGCTCGCGCTGCGCCCGCAGCTGCCGGGGCTGGTGCTCCGCGAGTACCTCGGCAAGCCCGAAGCCACCGCCGCCGCGTTCGCCGACCTGTGGTTCCACACCGGCGACGCCGCCCTGCAGGAGGCCGACGGCACCTTCTACTTCCTGGACCGGCTGACCGGATCCGGGTGCGCGGGGAGAACCTCTCCTCCTCCCAGGTCGAGGACGTGCTCCACGACCATCCCGACGTCGGGCTCGCCGCCGCCTTCGCGGTGTCCGGCGCCGAGGGCGACGAGAACGACATCGTCGTGTACGTCCAGCCCGAGGACGGCCGCACGATCGATCCCGAGGACGTGTCGCGGTGGTGCGCGCAGCACATGCCGAAGTTCATGCGCCCCCGGCACATCCGTGTCGTCGACGAGATCCCGCGCACCCCGACGAACAAGATCGAGAAGTACCGGTTGAGGCAGGATTTCCGGGGGGACCGCACACATCGTTCATAGGCGGCACACATGGTGAGCGGTGTGTGCGGACTCTTCTCGGTGTGTGCCGTGCGGCTTGGCGTCGGCCGGCGGCCCGAGCGCCGCGCCGCAGGAACCCGCGGAACGGAGGACCATGGGGGGCGACATCGGAGGTGGACGTGCCCGAGGACCGACCTGGTTCCGGACCGTTCGACGACCTGTTCGAACGGTTGATCGGCAACCTGGAGACGACGCTCGGCTCGGCCATGTCACGGCCGGCCCCCGCTCCCGGCACGGGCCCGACCCGCACCCCGCGACTGGACCGCTTCGGCCGGGACCTCACCGCGGCCGCCGCGCAGGGCAGGCTCGACCCGGTGATCGGCCGCGACGCCGAGGTGGAGCAGGTCATCGAGGTACTGGCCCGACGGACCAAGAACAACGCCGTGCTCCTCGGCGATCCCGGCGTCGGCAAGACCGCGATCGTCGAAGGAATCGCGCAGCGTGTGTCGGACGGCGAGGTGCCGGCGGCGTTGCGGAACGTCCGGGTGGTCGCGCTCGATCTGGCAGGGATGCTCGCCGGGACCAAGTACCGGGGCGAGTTCGAGGCCCGACTGACCGGCGTGATCGACGAGGTCGTCGCGGCCGGGCGGTCGATCGTGCTGTTCGTGGACGAGCTGCACGCCGTCGTCGGGGCCGGCGCGGCCGAGGGTGGGGCGATGGATGCGGGCACCCTGCTCAAACCGGCCTTGGCCCGCGGCGACCTGCAGCTCATCGGTGCCACCACGGTCGGTGAGTACCGCCAACACATCGAGAAGGACCCGGCCCTGGAGCGCCGCCTCGCGCCGGTCCGCATCGCCGAGCCGACCGTCGAGGGCACGATCGCGATCCTGCGCGGGCTTCGACCGCGCTACGAGGGACACCACCAGGTACGGATCTCCGAGGACGCGCTGGTCGCGGCCGCCGAACTGGCCGACCGCTACGTGACCGACCGGTTCCTCCCCGACAAGGCCATCGACCTCGTCGACCGGGCCGCCGCCAGGACCCGGATCCGGGTCGCGCGCGCGGACACCGGGTCCCTGGACGAGGAGCGGATCGCGCAGCTGCGGCGTGCCCGCGATGTCGCCGTCGATGCCGAGGACTACGAGCGCGCCCTTCTCCTGACCAGGGAGCTCGAGGCAACCGAGGCAGAGGTCACAGGGCCGGCCCGGAGCGTGCAGGTCACCGCGGACGATGTGGCCGCGGTGGTGGCGCTGAGCACCGGCATCCCGGTCGCGCGCCTGACCGCGACCGAACGGCACCAGCTGCTCGACCTGGAGGAGCTGCTGCACCGCCGCGTCGTCGGGCAGGACGACGCGGTGGAGGCCGTCGCCGACGCGGTGCGGGCAGGCCGGGCAGGCCTCGCGCACCCGGATCGGCCGGTCGGCTCGTTCCTGTTCCTCGGGCCGACGGGGGTGGGCAAGACCGAGCTGGCCAGGGCGCTGGCCGAGGCACTCTTCGGCAGCACACACGCGCTGCTGCGCTTCGACATGAGCGAGTACGCCGACCGCGGCAGCGCGTTGCGGCTGGTCGGTGCACCGCCAGGACACGTCGGCTACGAGGACGCCGGTCAGCTCACCGAAGCGGTGCGGCGCACCCCGTACTCCGTGCTGCTGCTCGACGAGATCGAGAAGGCGCACCCCGACGTCACCGCGATGCTGCTGCAGGTGCTCGACGCCGGCCGGCTCACCGACGCGCACGGCCGCACCGTCGACTTCACGCACACGGTCGTGATTATGACGAGCAACCTCGGCGCCGACCGGTTGCTCGCCGCGGCTGCGGCGGGACGACCCGTCGACGAGGTCCGCGACCCGCTGCTCACCGCCGTGCGGGCGCACCTGCGGCCCGAGTTCGTCAACCGCATCGACGACGTCGTGCTGTTCCACGCCCTCGGCCGCGCGGAGCTGCACCGGATCACGGCGATGCTCCTCGCCCAGACCACGGAGCGGTTGGCCGCGCAGGGCATCGTGCTGCACGTCGCCGAGGCGGCCGTCGACTGGCTCGCCGACCGCGGTCACCAGCCCGAGCTCGGCGCCCGGCCGCTGCGGCGCACCATCGGCCGCGAGGTGGAACGCAGGTTGTCCCGAATGATCATCGCGGGCGAGCTGCGTTCCGGGCAGCGGGTCGCCGTCGACCTGGCGGACGGCGAGCTCGTCCTGACGGTCGACGGCAGCTGAGCAGGGCGTACCTCAGGGGCCGGCGCTCGTCCCGGTCGTCGCCGGCGTCCGGCCCTGACCCGCCGGCCCGCCAAATCCGTTGCCCCACGGGGCGCCCGTCTGCTGGGGTGCTCCGTGCGACGACCCACGAGAGGAGCAGGACATGCGAAAGGCGTTCGTGTTCGCCCAGATGGACTCATCCCCCGGTCTGAAGGACATGACGCCGCGTGCGCACCCTGAACCTCGGAATCCTCGCCCATGTCGACGCCGGTAAGACCAGCCTGACGGAGCGGCTGCTCCACGCCGCCGGGGTCATCGACGAGATCGGCAGCGTCGACCACGGCAGTACGCAGACCGACTCCCTCGCCCTCGAACTCCGTCGCGGTATCACCATCAAGTCGGCGGTCGTGTCGTTCGTCGTCGGCGACCTCACCGTCAACCTGATCGACACCCCCGGCCACCCGGACTTCATCGCCGAGGTGGAACGCGTGCTCGGTGTTCTCGACGGCGTCGTGCTGGTGGTGTCCGCCGTCGAGGGGGTGCAGGCGCAGACCCGCGTGCTGATGCGGACCCTGCAGCGCCTCGGCATCCCCACCCTGCTGTTCGTCAACAAGATCGACCGTCGCGGCGCACGGGCGGACGACCTGCTTCGGGACATCGCGGCGAAGCTGACGCCCGCGGCCGTCGCCATGGGGACGCCGGTCGGAACGGGCACGCCCGGCGCCGCGGTCGTCGCCCACGACGGGAGCGACGCCGGATTCGCCACCCGGCTGGCGGGCCTGCTCGCCGAGCACGACGACGCGCTGCTCGCCGCGTACGTCGAGGACGAGGCCGCTCTCCCCTACGCCCGGCTGCGGCGGGAGCTCGCCGCCCAGACCGCACGGACACTCGTCCACCCGGTGTTCTTCGGCTCGGCGATGACCGGAGCGGGCGTGTCCGACCTGGTCGCCGGCATCGCCGAGCTCCTGCCCGCATCGCACGGCGACGCGGACGGGCCGGTGTCGGGCAGCGTCTTCAAGGTCGACCGCGGTCCGGCCGGGGAGAAGATCGCCTACGTGCGCCTGTTCGCCGGCACGGTCCGCCCTTGGGACCAGCTGGAGTTCGGGCCCGGCGGTGCCGCCAAGGTCACCGCCGTCAGCGTGTTCGACCGTGGCGGCGCCGTCCCGGCGGACGCTCTCGAGGCCGGCCGCATCGGCACGCTGCGGGGTCTGGGCGACGTCCGCGTCGGCGACGCGATCGGCCGTCCGCCGGCGGGCGCGCACCAGCAGGTCTTCGCCCCGCCGACCCTCGAGACCGCCGTCGTGCCCGTGCGGCCCGCCGAGAAGGGACTGCTGCACGCCGCGCTCGCCCAGCTCGCCGAGCAGGACCCGCTCATCGACGTGCGCCAGGACGACGTCCGGCAGGAGATGCACGTCTCGCTCTACGGCGAGGTGTAGAAGGAGGTCATCCAGGCGACGCTCGCCGACGAGTTCGGCGTCGACGTCGCGTTCCGGGAGACGATGACGATCTGCATCGAACGCCCGACCGGCAGCGGCGCCGCCGTCGAGATCATCCACGCCGACCCCAACCCGTTCCTGGCGACCGTCGGGCTCCGGGTCGACCCCGCCCCCGTCGGCAGCGGCGTGGACTTCCGGCTGGAGGTCGAGCTGGGCTCGATGCCGTTCGCGTTCGTCCGGGCGGTCGAGGAGACGGTGCACGAGACGCTCCGGGAGGGCCTGCACGGCTGGCAGGTCGTGGACTGCACCGTGACCATGACCCACTCCGGGTACGCGGCGCGGCAGAGCCACGCACACGCCGTGTTCGACAAGAGCATGTCGAGCACGGCGGGCGACTTCCGCAACCTGACCCCGCTGGTGCTGATGTCCGCGCTGCGGCGGGCCGGGACGCAGGTGCACGAGCCGATGCACCGGTTCCGCCTCGAGGTTCCGGCGGACGCGTTCGGGGCGACCCTGCCGGTGCTGGCCAGGCTGCGGGCCGTTCCCCGGACCACGACCACCTCGGGCGCCTCCTACGTGCTGGAGGGGGCGGTGCCGGCGGCGCAGGTGCACGGGGTGGAGCAGCGGCTGCCCGGGCTGACCCGCGGTGAGGGGGTCCTGGAATTGGCGTTCGACCACTACGCGCCCGTGCACGGAGCCGTGCCCGAGCGGCCCCGGACGGACCACAACCCGCTGGACCGCAAGGAGTACCTGCTGCACGTGGTGCGGCGCGTGTAGGTGCGGGGGCCCGGGCTCTCCGGGACTTGCGCCGTGGTGCAGGGTGGACCCGTGGGCGTCCTCCCCCGGGCCGGTGCCGCCCGCGATCCCGCGCGGAACCCGTGGCACGAGACGGCCTTCCGCTGGTTCTTCGCCGGCCAGCTGGTGTCGTTGTCCGGGAGTGCGATGGCCCCGGTCGCGCTGGCCTTCGCCGTGCTGGACGCCTCCGGAAGCACCGGCGACCTCGCGATCGTGCTCGCCGCGAACAGCATCCCGTTGCTGGCGTTCCTCCTGGTCGGAGGGGCCGTCGCCGACCGCGCCTCGCGCAGCACGGTGCTCGTCGTGGCCAACCTCGGGGCGGCCGCCACCCAGGCCGTCGTCGCCGTCCTGATCATCTCCGGGCAACTACCACCTCGGCGCGGTCGTCGTGCTGGAGGCGCTGGGCGGCGCGCTCACGGCCTTCACCCGGCCGGCGCTGCGCGGGATCGTCCCGCAGCTGGTCGCGCGGCCCGCCCTGAAGCAGGCCAACTCCGTGCTCGCCACCACCCGCAGTGCCACCCGCGTGCTGGGGCCGACCGTCGCCGGCATCGTCGTGGCCACCGCGGGTGGCGGCTGGGTGATGGCGATGCACGCCGCGACGTTCGCCGTGGCCGCCGCCTGCATCGCCCGGCTCCGGCTGCCGTCGCAGGTGGTCGGCGGGCGCACCGGACTGCTCCGCGACCTGCGCGACGGCTGGGGCGATCCGGTCGCTCCCGTGGGTCGTCGCCGTCACGGCCGCCTTCGCCGGAGCCAACTTCGTCCTCGCCGGCGTCTGGCTGGTGCTCGGTCCGGCGATCGCCCGCGACACGATCGGCGAGACGGCCTGGGGTGTCGTCCTGAGCGCCCGGGCGGTCGGGCTGTTGCTGATGGCCGTCGTCATGTACCGGCTCGTCGTGCGCCACCTGCTGCGGTTCGGTCAGCTGTGCGCGGCCCTCCTCGCCCTCCCGATGGTCGTCCTCGGGCTCGACGTCCCCGCGGCCTGGCTCGTCGCGGCCGCGTTCGTGGCCGGGCTGGGTTCCTCCGTGATGGCCATCGCCTGGGAGACCTCGCTCCAGGAGCACGTGCCCCGCAGATCACTGTCCCGTGTGGCCTCCTACGACGAGCTGGGGTCCTTCGCCGCCGTCCCCCTCGGCCAGCTGGCCATCGTCCCGATCGCCGCCGCCCTCGGCGACCGGACCGTGGCGATGTGGGGTGGCGTGCTGTTCGCCGCGCTGACGCTCGCGGCGCTCCTCTCACCCGCCGTGCGCCGCCTGCGGCACGACCCGGACAGGCGCACGGACTGACGACGCTCAGCCCCCCCGTCCAGATGCGCGGCAACCGCCTCGGCGAGGTCGACCGGCTGCCAGCCGTGGTCGCTACCCGTGAGCTCCGCCCGCTCGGCGGTGGGGAGGGACGCGACGATCGCGTCGGCGGCGTCGGAGAAGAACGGGAACGCCGTCGTTCCCACGAGCACCACGGTCGGGGCCGTCACTCCTGCCCACAGCTGCCGGCGCGGCGCCGACTGCGTCCAGGCCAGGGCCTCGGCGTCGGCCTGCACGCTCGGGGCCATCCGCTCGAACAGCGGCCAGTCCGGTCCGTTCCGCATGCCGTCGAACCACTCGGGCGGCATCCCGTCCATGAACCGGCGGAGGGTGCTCTCCCGGTCCCCCGACCGGACCCGCTCGGTGATCTCGGAGAGGAACTCGCGGCCGTCCGAGCCCTCCTCCTCGCCCAGCGGCACCTCCCAGAGCACGAGGTGTTCGATGCCGGGGATCTCGGCCGCCGCGGCGAGCGCGATCGCACCTCCCGACGAGCTGCCGTACAGCGATGCGCGTCCACCCAGCATCGCGACCAGTGCGCGCAGCGCCGCGACCTCCCGGGCGAGCGTGAACGGCGGCTCGCCGCCGCTGTCCCCGCGGCCCGGGCGGTCGTAGTGCACCACGTGGAAGCCGCGGGTGGCCAGCTCGGTCGTCAGCGTCCGGGTGGGCTGGTCGACCGCGCGGAACTGCCCGGCGCCCCCGATCAGGATCAGCGGCCGCCCGCTGCCCTCCCGGTCGTACGCGATCCGGACGCCGTCCTCGGTGTCCACGTACTCGGTCATGGGCTCCCCTTCCTCCGCAGCCTTCAGATGTAGACGCCGGCCGGGGCGCGAATTCATCGTTTTCCCGTGGGAGCCGGTTCGGCGGCGGGCAGCGGAGCGGCCCGCCGGACGAGCCAAGTGGGTCTCTCCTCGCGTCGGCCCGATGGGTTCTTACCCGGCCGAAGGGCCTGGACCGCCGTCGGGTTTCCGGGCACCGTCAGAGCTCATACGCGAGGAGAGACCAACCGGCCCGCGCTGAGCGATCACCCGGTCGGCCGACCCGTGCACAAGACCGATGAGCCGCAGGCCGACCCGAGGTCCTTATCCGTACACGAGAACCGGGAGGTGCATGATGGGCAAGGTCCTCATGGGAGCGGTGGTGTCGCTCGACGGCTACATCGCCGCCGACGACGACAGCGTCGGACCGCTGTTCGACTGGTACGGCAACGGCGACGTCGAGGTCACCCTCGGCGACCCCGACCGGGTATTCCGGGTCAGTGCGGCCAGCGCCGCCTACATCCGCGCCGAGTGGTCCGGCGTGCGAGCGACGGTGATCGGACGCCGACTGTTCGACATCACCAACGGCTGGGGCGGCGTGCCCGCGGCGGGTGAGCACGTCTTCGTGGTCACCCACAGGCCACCGAAGGAGTGGCCGTTCCCCGACGCGCCATTCACGTTCGTCAGCGACGGAGTGGCGAGCGCCGTTGCACAGGCGCAGGCCTTCGCGGGCGCGGGCGACGTCTCGGTGACCGCCGGCGACATCGGCGGTCAGGCGCTCGCGTCAGGCCTGGTGGACGAGGTGCACTCCGATGTCGTCCCGGTCGTGTTGGGCAGCGGCAAGCGGTTCTTCGGCTCTTTCGCGGGCGGGCCGCAACTGTTGGAGGATCCACGGGTGATCGTCAAAGGCGACCGGGTACTGCACCTTGTCCATCCCGTTCGCCGATAGACACGACGCCCCCCTCACGGACTGGCCTGGTCGACCCGCAACATGGTGACTTCGTCACTCCTCGTGAGATCGTGGGCACGGCCCGGTCCCGTTCGACACCGCGCCCGGCAGACCGCATGCTGATGGGACGCGACGAGCGGAGGTGGCGCCGTGGACACCGTGCCGCGAGTGACCGTTCCGACGAACCGGCGGGAGGCGGCGCCGCCGCTGGCCTGGTACCTCACCGATGCGGCGCGGGCCGTCTCCGAGTACGGGATGTTCCTGGCGGCGGGACCGTGGCTGCCTGCGCTTCCGCGCGGTGACGGGCAGCCCGTGCTCGTGCTGCCCGGGCTGATGACGGCCGACAGCTCGACGCGCCCGCTGCGCCTCGTCCTCAAGCACCTGGGCTACCGGGTCCACGGCTGGGGGCTGGGGCGCAACATCGGTCCCACCGCGCGCGCGGTCCACGGCATGCGCGATCGGCTCGACGACCTCGCCCAGCGCTACCGGCGTCCGGTCAGCATCGTCGGCTGGAGCCTGGGGGGAATCTTCGCGAGGGAGCTGGCGCGCCGGACGCCGGACTCGGTCCGGCAGGTGATCACGCTCGGCAGCCCGATCCGCCTCGCGTCCGAGAGCCAGAGCCGCGCCCACCGGTTCTTCGAGCGGTACTCCCACCTGCACATCGAGCACTGGCAGCTGCCGCTGGAGCACGGCTACGAGCCCCTGACCATGCCGGCCACCTCGATCTACTCGAAGTTCGACGGGATCGTCGCGTGGCGGGCGTGCCTGGACGACCCGTCGCCGCGGTCGGAGAACATCGCCGTCCTCGGCAGCCACCTGGGGTTGGGCCACCACCCGGCGGTGGTGTGGGCGGTCACGGACCGGCTCGCGGAGCCGGAGGGTGCATGGCGACCGTTCCGGGCACCCGCCCTGCTGCGCCACGCGTTCCCCCGGCCGGACGTCCCCGCGCCCTCCCGGCCGGCGACCGGCGCCACCGCCTGACGGTCATGCCGATCGTGGCCGCCGACGACGGGGTGCCGTTGCACGTCGAGTTCGACGGCCACCCCGACGCCCCGCTCACGGTGGTGTTCACGCACGGCTTCACCGTGCAGCTGGCCGAGTGGGACCTGCAGCGCCGGGCCCTGCGGGGCCGGGCGCGGCTGGTGCTGTGGGACCAGCGCGGCCACGGGCGCTCGGGCTGGGCGCGCCCGAGGACGGCGACCATCGACCGGACCGCGCGCGACCTCGGGGCGGTACTCGACGCCGCCGCCCCGGCCGGCCCCGTGGTGCTCGCCGGGCACTCCATGGGCGGGATGAGCATCATGGCACTCGCCCGCAGGCGCCCCGAGCTGTTCGGGACGCGGATCGTCGGGGTCCTCCTGCTCGCCACGTCGGCGGGCGGGCTGGTGCAGCGCGGGCTGATCGGGCGCCAGGTGAAGCTCCTGCGGCGGCTCGGGCTGCTGCGCCTGTGGCTCCGGCTCCTGCAGGTGTGGGCGCCCCTGCTGGAACTGTTCCGCCGGCGGGGCAGCGTGTGGGGTCGCTGGTTCACCCGCCGGTACCTGTTCGGCGCCGACGACGCCGACCCCCGCCTCGTCCGGCGCGTGCAGGACATGGTCGAACGGACCCCGTACCCCGTGACGGCCGCGTTCTACGCGACCTTCCTCGACCACGACGAGGAGGCTGCACTCGCCGTCGTCGGACGCGTGCCGGTCACCGTCGTCGCCGCGACCCACGACCGGCTCACCCCCGCCGCCCACGGGCGCCTGCTGGCCGAGCGGCTCGGGTCGGACGTCGAGCTCATGGTCGTGCCCGGCGCAGGGCACAGCGTGAACATCACGCGTCCCGAGCCGGTGAACCAGGCCTTCCTGGACCTCCTCGGCCGCGTCGAACACCGGCTGCGACCGAGCGCATGAGCACGCGCCGCCCTCGTCAGGCCAGGACGTCGTCCGGCGGCACCACCTCGCGGCGCAGGATCTTGCCGGTCGGGCCCTTCGGCAGCTCGCCGACCAGCCAGATGTGCCGCGGGTACTTGTAGGCGGCCACCCGCTCCTTGACGAACTCGCGCAGCTCGTCGACCTCGGCCGCCGCGCCCGGCTTCAGCGCCAGCGCCGCGCCGACCTCCTCGCCCAATGACGGGTGCTCGATCCCGATGCACGCCGCCTCGGCGACCGCAGGGTGCTCGTAGAGCGCCTCCTCGATCTCCCGCGGGTAGACGTTGTAGCCGCCGCGGATGATCAGGTCCTTCTTGCGGTCGACGATGAAGTAGTAGCCGTCGGAGTCGCGGGTGGCGAGGTCACCGGTGCGAAACCAGCCGTCGGGAATCGCCTCCGCCGTCGCGTCCGGCCGTCCCCAGTAGCCCTTCATGACGTTCTCGCCGCGCACCGCGATCTCGCCGACCGCGCCGTCGCCGGTGACGTCGGCGCCGGTGCCGTCGACGAGCCGCATCTCGACCCCGCGTACCGGGGTGCCGATCGAGCCCGGCTTGCGCTCCCGGTCGGGGTGGTTGAACGAGACGACCGGCGAGGTCTCCGACAGCCCGTAGCCCTCCATCAGGATGCAGCCGAACGCCTCCTCGAAGCCGCGGAGCACCTCCACCGGCATCGCGGAGCCGCCCGTGCAGCACGCCCGCAGCGTCGACACGTCGAACGACTCCCGGTCCGGATGGTGGAGCATCGCCGCGTACATCGTGGGCACGCCCTCGAACACCGTCACCCGGTCCCGCGCAACGATCTCCAGCGCCTTGCCGGCGTCGAAGCGCGGCAGCATGGTCAGGCAGGAGCCGGCGAGCACCGACGCGTTCAACGCGCAGGTGAGGCCGAAGACGTGGAACAACGGGAGGCACCCCATGACCACGTCGTGGAGGTGCAGGTCGAGCAGCGTGGTCATGGTGAGCGCCGCGTTGGTGTCCAGGCTGTGGTGGGTCAGCTCGGCGCCCTTGGGCCTGCCGGTGGTCCCCGAGGTGTAGAGGATCACCGCCGTGTCGGCGCCGTCCCGCTCGACGGGTTCCGGCGCCGCTTCGGCGGCGTCGAAACCCTCCGGTCCGAGCGGGCCCACGACCACGACGTCCACCCCGGCCGCCGTCGCCGCCTCCTGCGCGGCCGCTGCCGCGGGTTCGAAGGCGAACACCAGCCGGACCCCGGCGTCCTCGAGGTAGAACTGGACCTCACGGGCCTTCAGCAGCGGGTTCATCGGAACCACCGCGCAGCCGGCCATCAGCGCCCCGTAGAACAGCACGGGGAACGCGGGCACGTTGGGGAGGACGAGGCCGACGCGGTCGCCCGGCCGCAGCCCCTTCGCGCGCAGCGTGCCGGCCACCGCGGCCGCGCGGTCCCGGAACTCGCCGTAGGTCAGGTCGAACCCGTCGAGGCGGATCGCCGGGCGGTCCGCGTGCTGTTCCGCGGCCGCCACGAGGTTGCGCGCCAGGTTGGTCATCGCCCGTCCCTTCAGCTGGTCAGCATGCCGCCTTCGACCGGCAGCGTCGTCCCGGTCACGTAGCCGCCCGCGTCGCTGGCCAGGAAGATCAGCGCGGCGGCGAGCTCATCGGGGTCGCCGGGCCGCCCGACGAGCACCCGCGGCATCTGCGCGTCGAGGTAGCCCTCCGGGTACGCGTCCGTCATCTCCGAGGCGAAGAACCCGGGGGCCAGCGCGTTGACGCGGATCCCCTTGCGACCGGTCCACTGCTGCGCCAGGTCGCGGGTGAGCCCGATCAGCCCGGCCTTGCTCGCGGCGTAGGCGGCCTGCGGGAGCCCGGCCGTGGTCAGCCCGAGGACGCTGCTGATGTTGATGATCGAGCTGCCGGGGCGCATCACCCGCCCGCACGCCTGGGCCATCCAGTAACAGCCGTTGAGGTTCACGTCGATCACCGAGCGGAACTGCTCCGCCGTCTCGCGGGTGGCCGGGTAGGCGGTGCCGATCCCGGCGTTGTTGACCAGAACGTCGACGGCGCCGAACTCCTGCATGCAGGCGTCCACCAGCGCCTTGCAGTCCTCCGGACGGGAGACGTCGGTGCGCACGGTGATCGCGCGCCTGCCGGCCTCCTCCACGAGCTTGCGGGTGTCGGCGAGGCGCTCCTCGCGGCGCGCACCGAGCGCGACGTCGGCCCCCGCCTCGGCCAGCGTCCGCGCGAACACCGTGCCCAACCCGGAGGACGCCCCGGTCACGATGGCCGTCCTGCCGTCCAGCCGGAACTTGTCCAGGATCGTCATGCGTTCTCCCTCCCCAGCTCGTCGGCCAGTCCGACGGCTCTCATGCCCGACCAGGTGCCGTCGACGTCGTGCGCGAGCATGACGAGGTCGCGAAACCGTCCGTCGCGGTCGCGGATGTGATCGCGCAGCAGGGCCTCGCCGGTGAAGCCGAGCGCGGTGAACATGGCCAGGGCGTGCTCCTGGTCGGCGACCAGCTCGACCACGACCTTGGCCAGCCCGGCCTCCACCGAGCGCGCCAGCGCGTGCCGCGCAAGCTCGCGACCCAGCCCGGTCCGGCGGTGGGCGGGGTGCACCACCAGACGGATCTCCCCGACGTGGTCGGACCAGCCGGTCAGCGGCCGCACGGCGACGTAGCCCGTCACCGTGGCGCCGTCGAGTGCCACCCACCGGAGGCCGGCGCCCTCGGCCGCCCACGATCGAATCGTGGCCGGATCGGTCACGTCCTCCTTGATGAAGGTCAGGTCCCCCGTGGGCAGCTCGTCGAAGAACCGGGTCAGCGCCTCGACGTGCTCCGGGTCCAGCCGCGCGATCATGCGTGCACCTCGCTGCGCCGGTGCAGGAACTCGATGATCGTCGGGACGGTGGTCTTCGCCGCGGTCTTGCCGACGACCAGGCCGATGTGCCCGGCGTCGAGGCGCAGCTCGTGCTTGTCCTCGGACCCGACGAGATCGATCAGCGGAGCCACGGCGGGCTCCGGGACGATGTGGTCCCGGTTCGCCAGCACGGTCATGAACGGGCAGCGGATGTCGCGCAGGTGGACGGTGTCACCACCGATCGACAGTCGGTCGGCGAGCATCCCGTTGTCCCGCAGCAGCATCTGCGCCGACTCCCGCGCGGCCGCGCCGGGGAAGGGGACGTGATCGGTCGACCACCGGGTCATCGCCTGGTACGCGGCGACGTACTCGTCGCTCCACAGCTTCTCCCACAGGTTCACGTAGCGCGTCACCTCCGAGGTGGGTGTCAGGGTGCGGAAGCCGGACAGGATGACCTGCGGGGGCACGTTGCCGTCGGGACCGATCACGGAGTCGATGTCCAGCCCGCCGGTGGCGATGATGTCGCCGAGCGGGCCGAGGTGCCGGAAGTCGACCGGCGTCGCCATCACCGTCAGGCTGCGCAGCGGCGTCTCGGGATGGTGCGCGGCGTGCAGCAGGGCGAGGTTGCCCCCGAAGCAGTAGCCGATCATGTTGACCTCGTCGCACCCCGACAGCGCCAGCACCCGCTCGATCCCGGCCGGGATGTAGTCGTCGACGTAGTCCTCGAGCCGGTTCGCCGCGTCCCGCTCGTCGGGCACGCCCCAGTCGAGGAGGTAGACGTCGAACCCCGCGTCGAGCAGGCGCTCGATGAAGCTGTTGCCGGGCGTGAGGTCGAGGATGTAGCTGCGGCTGACCAGGCTGAACACGATCAGCAGCGGCGGGGAGACACGCACCCCGCCGTCGCTCTCGTTGCGGTAGTGCCACAGCTCGCACCGGCCACGCCGCCAGACGACGTCCTTCGGGGTGAGCCCGACGCCGGGCCGCTCGGTCCCGGTGGCGAGTTTGATGCCGTTACGAGCCCGCAGGGCGTTGCGCTCGACGTCGCGCCGGACGCGGTCGAGGACGGCCAGCGGATTCGGTACCGGCGGCATCGGCGGGTTCCTCCTCGGTGCGGTGTTCCTGACGTTCCCGTTCGAGCTGCAGGGTGAGCCGCCGCACCTCGCGGTCCAGCGCCCCGATCTGGGCCCGCAGCCGGCGCACATCGGTGCCCGCGGGCAGGTTGAGCAGGTGCCACATCCGGGCGCTGACGTCGTTGGCCTGGTTCCGGGCGGCGGTCTGGGCCCAGGTCACGAGCGCGGCGGTGCGCGCGAACTGGTCGGTGCGGACCAGCGACTCCAGGTGCGAAGCGGCGGCGCGCTCCGCGGCGTCGAATGCCTGACGCCACAGCGGTGGAGGGGGCGGCATCGGCGGCGTCACCGGACCCGGACCGGCTCGTCCGCGCGCAGCCCGGTGCGCAACGTCTCGGCCATCAGGTACGAGCAGGTGAACGAGATCAGCGCGATGACGATGACGAACACGCCGACCGAGGAGCGCAACGAGGGTCCGTCCGACGACATCGGCCTGCCGCTTGCGGAAGTTGCCATGAGAGATGTCCCATCCTGGCCGGTGGCTGTCCTGGGGTCCCCCTTCCGGGTGGCGACAAACCGTCGTTTCGGCGTACCGCGGGTAGGGGACCCGCTCGGGGGAGACGAGCGGCCGGAGGGCGACGTGGGTGACGACCAGCGCGACACGGTCGCCGTCATCGGCGCAGGCACGATCGGGCTGTCGTGGGCGACGCTGTTCGCCGCCCGCGGTTTCCTGGTGCGGGTGCACGATCCGAGGCCCGACCTGGCGACGACCCTCGAGCAGGCAGTGCGTCAGTTCGCGGCGACGTTGCCCGACGGGCCCCGGGACCCGGACGACCTGCTGGGCCGGATCGCTCTCGAACCGGACCTCGAGCGGGCCGTGTCCGGCGTCGCCGCCGTCCAGGAGAACGGGCCGGAGAACATCGACCTCAAACGGGAGCTGTTCGCCAGGATCGAGCGGGCGGCCCCGGCGACAGCGCTGCTGCTGTCGTCCACGTCCGGGTTGATGCCCACCGACATGAGCCGGGACATGACCGATCCCGGGCGCCTCCTCGTCGGTCACCCGTTCAACCCGCCACACGTCCTGCCGCTGGTCGAGGTGGTGCCGGGCGAACGGACCGAACCGGCCGTGAGCCGCGCCGTTGTCGAGTTCTACCGGGAGCTCGGCAAGGAGCCGGTGCTGCTGCGCAAGGAGATCGGCGGCTTCGTGGCCAACCGGCTGCAGTCCGCGCTGTTCCGGGAGAGCGTCAGCCTGGTGCTGCAGGGGGTCGTCACCCCCGAGGAGCTCGACCGGGTCGTCACCGAGTCGGTCGGCCCCCGGTGGGCGACGGCGGGGCCGTTCGCCAGCTATCACCTCGGTGGCGGCCCCGGCGGGCTGCGCCACCTGCTGGAACACCTCGGCCCGGGCATGGCGCGCCGATGGAAGGACCTCGGGCAGCCGGAGCTCACCCCGGAGACCGTCGACGTGCTCAGCCGTGACACCGAGGAACGGTTCGCGGGGCGCAGCTACGAGCAGCTCACCGAGGCCAGGGACCGCGCCCAGCTGGCCGTGCTGGCCGCCCGTGCCGCGTCCGCCGCCGACGGACAGCCCGGCGCGCTCCCGCGACTGCTCGGCGACTTCTACGGGTACGAGGAGCTGCTGCCCCCGGCCGACCAGCAGCTCCTGCTCGGGGCCAGGGAGTTCCTCGAGCGCGAGGTCCGCCCCATCGCGAACGACTGCTGGGCGCGAGCGGAGTTCCCGCACCACCTCCTGCCGCGGCTGGCGGAGCTGGGGATCGTCGGCATCGGCTATAAACGCCCCGACCGGCCGGCCGCGAGCAGGCTGCTCACCTCGTTCCTGTCGATGGAGCTGTCCCGGGTGGACACCTCGATGGCGACGTTCTTCGGCGTGCACACCGGCCTCGCGATGGGCAGCATCGTGCACTGCGGCTCCGCCGAGCAGCGGCAGCGCTGGCTGCCCGGCATGTTCGCCCTCGACACGGTCGGCGCGTTCGCCCTCACCGAGCCGGACGGCGGTTCGGACGTCGCGGGCGGGCTCGAGACCACCGCCCGGCGCGACGGGGACACCTGGGTGCTCGACGGGGCGAAGCGCTGGATAGGCAACGGGACGTTCGCCGACCTGGTGGTGGTGTGGGCGCGCGATGTCGCCGACGACAGCGTGAAGGGCTTCGTGGTCACGAAGGGCACGCCGGGCTTCACCGCCACCAAGATGGAGGGCAAGCTCGCGCTGCGCACCGTGCAGAACGCCGACATCGTCCTCGACGGCTGCCGCGTCCCCGAAGCCGACCGGCTGCAGCGCGCGAACTCGTTCAAGGACACCGGCCGGGTGCTGCGTCTGACCCGCGGCGGGGTCGCCTGGAACGCGGTCGGCTGCATGATGGGTGCTTACGAGGCCGCGGTGGCCTATGCCGCTCGCCGCGAGCAGTTCGGCCGGCCGATCGGAAGGTTCCAGCTGATCCAGGACCACCTCGTCGAGATGCTCGGCAACATCACCGCGTCGCTGAGCATGGCCGTGCGGGTGGCGCATCTGCAGGACCGCGACGAGTGCAGCGACGCCCAGGCGGCGCTGGCCAAGCTGTACTGCACCACCCGGCTGCGCGAGACCGTCGCGCACGGCCGCGAGCTGTTCGGCGGCAACGGCGTCCTGCTGGAGTACGACGTGGCCCGGTACTTCAACGACGCCGAAGCGCTCTATTCCTACGAGGGCACGCGAGAGATCAACACCCTGATCGTCGGGAGATCGATCACGGGCTACGGCGCGTTCACCTGAGGGATGACGCCGGACCGGGCCAGACCGGCGAGTTCCTCCTCCGTGAGGCCTGCCTCTCGGAGCACCTCCATGGTGTGTTGGCCGATCTCGGGGGCTGGGCCGCGAGGCCCGACGCCGGCCCCCCGCAAGCCCAGCGGTGAGGCGACCGTGCGGAACCGGCCCGCGGCCGGGTGCTCGATCTCGGGGAACAGCCCGATCGCCTCGGCATGCGGGTCGACGGCCAGCTCGGCGACAGTGGCGGCAGGCGCCCAGATCAGGGCGGCCTCATCGAGGATCCGGGCCCAGTCGGCCAGCGGCCGGGTGGCGAACAGCGCGTCCATCAGGTCGGTGATCTCGTCCATGTGCTCGCGGCGGCCCACCAGGCTCTCGAAGCGCGCGTCCTCGGCCCACTCGGGGTGCCCGACCGCGTTGCAGAACCGGGGCCACCAGTGGGCCTCGGGCATGAACAGCAGCACCCATCGCGCGTCCGCGGTGCAGAAGCTCTCCTGCAGCGCGTGCAGCCTGCGGCGCCGGCCAAGGGTGCGCGGGTTCTTCCCGTCGACGAGGCTCGCCGACAGGTCCGTCGACATGGTCCAGGCCGCGGTCGCGAGCAGGCTCACGTCGATGACCTGGCCCTCGCCGGTGCGCTCCACCAACCGCAGGGCCGCGAGGATCGAGGCGACCATCGCCAGCGCCGCGGTGTGGTCGCCCTGCGCGGGACGGGACCGCGGCGCCTGGCTGCCCGGTTCGGTGATCGAGTGCGTGATGCCCCCGCGGCCGAAGAACGCGGTGATGTCGTACCCGGGCCGGGCGGCGTCCGGGCCCTCCAGCCCGTAGCCGGTCAGGGTCGCGTGCACCAGCCTGCTGTTGACGGTGAGCAGGCTCTCGGCGTCGAGCCCGAACCGCCGTTGCCGCTTCCCGAGCAGGTTGTTGACGAACACGTCCGCGCCGGCGACGAGCCGGCGCACGAGGTCGGCACCCTCGGGCCGGTCGAGCGCGATCGCCACACCGCGCTTCCCGCGGTTGTCCATCTGGAAGCTCGCATCCAGCGGCGGCGCCCCCTCGGGAACCTCCGGCTGCCGGATGACGCCGCGCACCGCGTCGCCGCGCACCGGCTCCACCTTGACGACGTCGGCCCCCAGGTCGGCGAGCACCGCCGCCGCACCGGGAGCCGCCATCCAACCTGCCACCTCGACGACCCGCACCCCGTGCAGCGGGCCCGTACTTCCGGCGCTTCCTGGCGTGCTCATGCCACCGTCCTCGGCTCGGGTGGCTGTCGGTTACCCGAGGGTTGGTCCGTCACTCGTTCAGGTAGTCGAAGACCACCCGAGCCCGGCCCAGGGTGAGGTCGGTGAGGATGTGGGACGCGGCCAGCACCTCGTGCACCGGCAGGTCGGCGAGCGGGGCCATGGCGTGCTCGAACAGCTGCAGCCGGGCGGGACCCGACCACGCACCTTTGATCGTGATGTCGGTGATCTGGCTGCGGACGAGCTCCAGGATGCGCGGCCTGCGGTCGTAGCCGGGGAGGATCTTCAGGCCGAACGTGGGCTGCCCGATCTCCGCGCGCGCGGCCGCCTCGTCGAGCGGGAGGTGTTTGTAGCCCATGGTCGCGGTCGCCACGCGCAGCGACCCGTAGTCCAGGGTGCCGACGAGGGTGTCCGTGTCGACGTAGAGCGCGGGCGCGCCGAACTTCTTGGGGAACGCGCTGATCTCGCGACCGCTGGCGATCGAGGCGAGGCTGTCGACGTACATGTGGAGCTCAACCGAGCGGTCGCCGTGCTGCACGCCGACGGCCCGGAGGCAGGGCTCGCGGCGATCGAGGCCGTGCGTGCGGATCCCCGCCTCGCCCGCTATCACCTGCTGGGAGCGGTGCACGGCGACATGCTCGCGCGGGCCGGCCGGCACGCCGAGGCCGCCGAGGTCCTGGAGCGGGCCGCGCAGCTCGCGCCGACGCAGCGCGAGCGCAGCCTGCTCATGGAACGCGCCGCAGCTGCCTCCGCGCAGTTCAGCGCCGCGGCACCTCCGGTCGAGGGCCGCGACGGACGGGCCCGGCTCGGCCCGTGACCACCGGCCGGCCGCCCGGGCCGCGATCACGCGGCTCGATCCGTCAGCACGCTCCGGGTCGGGCCGCGAGCTGCTCACGGACCTCCATGAGGGCGAAACCGAGCAGGTTCTGACCGCGCCAGTAGTCGGGGTTCCTGGCGTTCTTCTCGTCGCGGGCGAGGCCGCTCCCCCAGACCAGATCCGTCTTCGACGCCTCGACGAGCACCTTGTCGCCCGTGCTGAGCAGGAACTCGCGCAGGTCGCGGTGCTGACCGAACTTCGCAAGGTTGCCGTCGACCACGATGTCGAAGCGTTGGCGCTCCCAAGCCCCGGCCTCGAACCCCCTGACCTCGCGACCGAGGATCTTCGCGCCCTTCGGCTCCGGCTCCGCGCGGATCTTCCCGGCAGCCTCGTGGTCGCCGAACAGCTCGGCCTTGCTCGCCATCATGAAGTGCTCGGCCGTGAAGTACCGCTCGCCGTCCACCACGAACTCCGCCCGCCACCACTGGCTCAGGCAGGACGCGCCGATCCGGCCGCTCTTCAGGGGGCTGTGGCCGTAGAAGAGCAGGTACTCGGGTGCCGCGCCACCGTGGACCAGCTCGCGCAGCGCGTCGAGCGTGCGCACTCCGTCAACCGTGCTCGCCATGTGGCTCAGTGGACCACAACGCCCGAATCGGTCCTTCGGCAAGTCCCGCGGCCCGGCGAGTTCGATGCGAATCATCGTGGTCGAGTGCCGGGCGTCGACCCCACCGATGAAACGGGGGATCTTCGCGTGATTCGACGTGATCAGCGGTCACACGGCGACGACGTCCACGCCGTCCGCCTCGATGCGGGCACGAAGCTTCTGGAGCGCCCGGTGCTGCGCGACCCGCACTGAGCCCGGCGACATGTCGAGCACCGCGGCCACCTCGGCCACCGGGACGTTGCCGAGCAGGCGCAGCCGGAGGATCAGCACCTGTCGATCGGTGAGCAGCTCCGCCAGCAGGCCCTCCATTCTCGCGGCCCGCTCGGCGCGGAGGGCCAGTTCCTCCGGACCGGCGGTCCCGTCGGACGCCTCGGGCAGGGTGTCGGAGGGAAGGGATCTGTTGCGGCCTGCCACCCGGAACGCGTCCGTGATCTTGTGCTGGGCGATGCCGGTGACGAATGCCGCGAACGTCCCGTTGTGCGTCCGGTAGCTCGTCAGTGCCTTCGTCATGGCGAGCGTGGCCTCCTGCACGACGTCCTCGACATCGAACGCGGCATCCGACAGCCGCCCGATCCGCTGTGGCAGGTGCGGGTCCAACCTGCGGCGTGGCGCGGTAGCGAGCAGTCAACCGCCCCTCACCCTCCGGTGTCACGTCGCTCGGGCCACAGCGTGAAAGCCCGTACAACTCCGTACACGGTCGCGACGTGGCCACCGAACAGGATCAGCTCGGGCTGACGGACCGTCACGTCTTGGACGCGCCGAGCGAATACCCGTACAAGTCCGTGCAGGCTCGGTGATGGCGGGGGGTTGGGTCTCGGGTGGAGGTCACCGAGGAGGACGAGGTCGCGGAGCCGTCGTAGATCACCTCCCCGCAGCAGCTCGCCGCGGCACTCAGCCTGCTGCGGGAGCGATCGGCCCTCACGGTGCGGGACGTGCACAAGCGGACCGGAATCGCCGCCAGCACTCTCGGCGGGTACTTCAGCGGACGGCACCGCCCCTCCGTCGACACCCTGACGGCGCTGCTGCACGCCTGCGGGGTGACCGATCCTGCCGAGACGGCGGCGTGGACGGAGGCGCTGCTGCGAGTCCGGCGGACAGGGCGCCGGCGCAGGCAGAGCGGGATCTGCCCCTACCGCGGCCTGGAACCGTTCCGCCCCGAGCACCACCAATGGTTCTTCGGCCGCACGGCGCTGGTCGAGACCGTCATCGACCGCCTCGCCGAATGTGGGGCGGCGGGGCACCCCGTCGTCCTGGTCGGACCGTCCGGCTCGGGGAAGTCCTCGCTGTTCGGCGCCGGAGTGATCCCCATGCTCGAACAGGGAGGACTGCGGTCGCTGTTGCTCACCCCGGGCCGGGACCCGCTCGGCGAGCTCACGGCGCGGCTGGCGACGGCCGAGGACGCGAGCGATCGCCCGGACGTGCTCGTCGTCGACCAGTTCGAGGAGCTCTTCGCGCCGGACGTTTCCCCGCCCGACCGGATGGCGTTCGTCCGAGCGCTGCACGAAGTCGCGTCTGGTCCGGCCGACGCAGGCCGATGGCCATCCTGATCGGGTTGCGCGCCGACTTCTACGCCGAGGCGCTACGGCTGCCCGGGATGGCCACCGCTCTGGAGACCGGACAGGTGCTCATCGGGCCGATGGCTCGGAAGGAGCTGCGCGAGGCGATCACGCAACCAGCCGAGCAGGTCGGCCTCGAGATCGAGGACAACCTCGTGGAACTGCTGCTGGAGGACCTCGATGCGGACGACAGGTCGACCCGCTCGACCGCGGCGCTGCCGCTGCTCTCGCACGCCCTGCTGGCGACCTGGCACCGCTCGAACCGCGCCCGGTTGACGCTCGCGGACTACCGGGCGATCGGTGGCGTGCGCGGGGCCGTCACCCGCAGTGCCGAGGACGCTGTCGCCGAACTCGGCCCGCAGCAGGAGGAGTCCGTCCGGCAGCTGTTCCTCCGGCTGGTCCACGTGGCCCCCGATGTCGCCGATACCCGCCGTCGCGTGGACCGGGGCGAGCTGCTCGACGGCGCCGACATCGCGGTCCTCGACCAGTTCGTGCGGCGCAGGCTGCTCGTCGTCGACGGCGAGACGGTACAGATCGCGCACGAGGCACTGCTCGGCGCATGGCCGCGGCTGCAGTCGTGGATCGACGCCGACCGGGCCGGCATCACGGCGCACCGCAGGCTCACCGAGGCCGCCCGGCACTGGCGCGACGGCCACGACCCGGACGCGCTGTTGCGCGGGGTCCGGCTGAGCGCGGCGTCCGAGCGGTTCCGCCAGCCGCGCACGCCACCGACCTGACCGAGCTCGAGCGGCGCTTCCTGGAGGCCAGCGAGGAGCAGGAGGCCCGGCGGGTCGCCGCAGGGCGGCGGACGACCCGGCGCCTCCGCCGCCTGCTCGCCGCGGTGTCGGTGCTGTTCCTCGTCGCCGCCGGGCTCGGCGGGCACACCCTCGTCCAGCGCAATGCGATCGCCGCCGAGCGGGACGCGGCCGTCTCCCGGCAACTCGCCGTCCGCTCCGACACCCTGCGGGAGAAGGATCCGGCGCTGGCCGCGCAGCTCGCCGTCGCGGCGTACCGGATCGCCCCCACCACGGAGGCGCGCTCGAGCCTGCTCAACACCACCGCCGTGCCGATACCGGCCCGGCTGCCCGGGCCCGCCGCCATCACCCAGACCCTCGCCGTCCGGGACGGTCTGCTGGTCTCGGCGACAGGAGCGCTCCCGCACGCCCAGACATGGCGGCTCTCGGGAGACGGTCCGCCCCGGTTCGTCGGCGACACTTCCGCGAGCAGCGCACCGATTCAGGCAGTTGCGCTCGGCCCGGACGCGACCACGCTCGCGGCCGGGAGCAGCGACGGGCGAATCGTGCTGCTGGATCCCGCCGACCCGACGCGGCAGCCGGTCATCGTGCGGCCGGACGGCGGGAACGTGCTGGCCCTGGCGTTCACCCCGGACGGCGGCATGCTGCTCGCGGGTACCGCCGACGGCCTGCGCGCGTGGGCGATCGCCGACGGCACGGCGCCCCGCGAGATCACTCCGCCGCCGGGGCCACCCGGCCCGGTCCAGGCCGTCGCAGTCAGCGCCGACGGGCGGCTGCTCGCCAGCGGCGGCGCGGGCGGAGTCACCGCTGTCTCCACCCTGCTCGGCACCGCGATCGCGCCCCCGGTCCCGCTACCGGCATCCGGCACCAAGGTGCTCGCCGTCACGTTCGGGCCGGACGGGCGCACGCTCGCCACGGCGGGCGACGACCGGACCGTCCGGCTCTTCGACCTCACCGACCCGGCCCGCCCACAGCCCGGCGCGGTGCTCACCGGCCCGGCGAACTGGGTCAACACCGTCGCGTTCGCCCCGGACGGCGGCACGATCGCGGGCGGCAGCTCCGACGGCACGGCCTGGTTGTGGGACGCTGCGACCGGCCGGGTACGTGCCCAGCTGCCGCACCCCACTCCGGTGACCTCAGCGGCATTCGTAGACGGATCGGCCATGGTGACGGGCGCAGCCGATGGGACGGCGCGCGTGTGGCCGGTGCACGGTCCGGTGCTCACCGGGTTCGACGACGCGGTCTTCGCGCTCGACTTCGACGCCACCGGCGCGGTGCTCGCGGTCGGTCCGGGCAAGAAGGACAACGGGGTTCACCTCTGGACGGTCGCCCCGGACGGGCCGCGCCCGCTCACCCCCCGGATTCCCAACGTGCCGGGCGAGCCCGCCGTCTCCGGCTCCGCCGCACTGACCCCGGACGGGCGCACCCTCGCCGTCGGTCGCGTCGACGGCAGTGTCCGGCTGTGGGATGTGAGCGACCCGGCGCGGCCCGTCATCGCCGGTCCGCCGCTGGTCGGCTCCACCGCGCTCGTCGAACAGCTCACGATCAGCCAGGACGGTCACCTGCTCGCCGTCTCCGGCGACGACAACAGCGTGCGGCTCTGGGACATCACGACCCCGGCGGCGGCCCGCGCCGTCGCCACCCTCACCGGGGCCGGCAGCTACGTGCTCGCGTCTGCGTTCAGCCCGGACGGGCGGCTGCTCGCCGCCGCCAGCGCCGACACCCGCACCTATTTGTGGGACCTGGCGCAGCCCGAACGGCCCCGCCTGGTCGCCTCGCTCTCCGGCCCGTCCAGCTACGCCTACTCCCCCGCGTTCAGCCCGGACGGCCGCCTACTCGCGGTCGGCAGCGCAGACCGCAGCGTGTGGTTGTGGGACGTGCGCGACCCGGCCCGCCCGCAGCCGCTCGGTTCCCCCCTCGTCGGTCCGAGCAACTACGTCTACGCGGTGGCGTTCAGCCCCGACGGCGCCCACCTCGCCGCCGCGAGCACCGACGGCACGGTGTGGCTCTGGGAGGTCACCGACCCGGCCGCGCCACAGGTGGTCGCCACACTGACCGGGCCGACCGAGGCCGTCTTCTCCGTGGCGTGGAGCCCCGACGGCCGGCTGCTCGTCGCCGGCAGCGGTGACCATACGGTCCGGCTCTGGCGGGCGGACCCGGCGGAGGCCGCGCGCATCCTGTGCTCGGCGGCAGGCGCCCCGCTGTCCGCCGACGAGTGGGCGCGGTACGAGCCGAGCGGACGGTACGAGCCGCCGTGCCGGTAGCGCCTAGAGACCTGTACGGACGTGCCACCGCGCTCGCCCCCATCTGTCAGGACTGGCACCGGTGCGCGGCGATGGGCGGCGTCGGCGGCCGCCACGCTCCCCACTGCCTGAAGAACGACGCCACGCCGGCGGCCTGGCACTGATCACGCAGTTACCTGGCGCAGTCCGGGTGCATGGCCGCGCCTTCGGACCCGGACCCGCCGCCGGCGATCACCCGGTCGAGGCCGCCGCCCAGCCAGGGCCTGATGTCCAACGCGCCCAGCAGCGGCTCAACACCGCGGGCAGCGCGTGCGGCCACCCGACCACCGGCTGTAAGCGGTGAGGGTGATCTTGAGATACCAGCTGGGCAGCGAACCAAGCCGGCCGTTTGCGATACATGCGGAGGCTTGAGCGCCTGAGAATGGTTACTGCCCGTTGACCAGGGGCGATCGAGACGTTGCGATGTCAGGCATTGCCAGAAGCTGCGGCTTTGGCGGCCCGCTCGATCTTCGCGCACCGGTCTTCCCAGAAGGCCGCCTCTCGCTTCGGGTTTGCGTATTCGGCGGCTGTCCCGGTCGTGCCGTCGAGCTGTTCACGCAGGATGTCGGCGTGTCCGGCGTGCCGGTTGGTTTCGGTGAGCACGTGGACCTGGATATTGGGGTCTTCGATCTTGGCCGGGCAACGACCGTTTCGACCTGGCTCGCCGGTGACGTTCTGTAGTTGCCCTTGGGTGGGGTGACCCTGGTGTGAGGTGCCCGCAGCTCTTCGTGATCATGACTGTTGCT
>NZ_JAHKRK010000400.1 GCF_019396355.1 Pseudonocardia nigra | reverse complement strand
GTCCGCGCCGCCTACGACGCCGCCCGAGACCGCCAACGCGGACAGCAACGTGCCGAGGCTTGAACGGCGCGCCGCCGCCGTCCCCGGCGCCGCCAGGCTGGTCACCGACTACGAGGCCTGGTTGGCCGGCGACGGGCGCGGCTCACGCTGCTACCGCGACGCGGCCTGGGCATTCCTGGGCCGCTGGCCCGACCCCGCCAGCTTCGCCCCCGAACCCCTGGCCACGCAGCTGCAGCTGACCAGCGCCCAGCGCCCATTCCTGACCTATCTGATGCTGCACGGCCGGTGCCGCCCCGGTTACCCCTATCTGGCCCACCGCAAGATCGGCGGGCTGCTCGCCGCGGCCGCGCACAGCCCGCTCGCCTCCGGCGTCGCCCGGTTCACCGCCGCGGCCACCGAGCTGGACTACAGCGGCCACATCGTCCGCCGCGCCGCCGAGCGGGTCGTGGTGCGGCTGCTGATCCAGACCGGCCGGCCGCTGAGCGGGCTCGCCGCGGCGGACATCGAGGAGCTGGCGGCCGCGTTCCGGGCCTGCGCCGAGACGAAGGGCAACGCCAGTAGCTGGGCGAATGACCGCGGCCTGGTCTGCGCGGCCCACCGGGTGCTGTTCCACCTCGGTGTGCTGCCCGATCCACCGGCCGATCCCCGGCGCCGACCCGGGCCGGCCGGGCACTACAGCGGCGTCGCCGAGCCGCTGCGCGCACTGCTGCTGGCCTACTGCAACCAGGCCGCCGCAACCCGCGCCCCGGCCACGGTCAAGGCGATCGCCAGCCACCTGGCCGGCTTCGGCCGCTTCCTGTCGGCCTGCGATCCGCCAGCCACCGACCTGGCCGCCCTGGACCGTCGCGCGCACATCGAACCCTGGCTGGCCGCGCTGGCCGCCGCCCGGCACCCTGACGGGCGGGCCCACTCGATCGGGCACCGGCGCGGGCAGATCCTCACCGTCCGCCAGTTCCTCGCCGAGATCATCGAATGGGGCTGGCCCGCCGCCCCAACCCGCACGCTGATCTTCGCCCGAGACATCCCCGACGTCCCACACCCACTGCCGCGCTACCTGCCCCCCGACGCCGACCGCCGCCTGACCGCCGCCCTGGAAGAACTCTCAGCGGCCGGGCCCACCCCGCTCGCGCGGATGCACGCCGACGCGCTGCTGCTCACCCGGGCCACCGGGCTACGTCTCGGCGAGCTGCGCGACCTCGAGCTGGACTGCGTGCACGAGATCGACGGGCACGGTGCCTGGCTGAAGGTGCCGCTGGGCAAGCTCGGCACCGAACGCATGGTGCCCATCGACGAGCAGGCCCTCGTCGTGCTGGACCGGATCGTCGCCCGACGCACCCCCGGGCGCGCCCGATGCACCCCCGGGCGCGCGCTGCCGCACCCGCGCAGCAGCCGGCCCACCGAGTTCCTGCTCGTTCACCAAGGCCGCCGCGTCTCCGCCCAGGCGCTGCGCGAGGAACTCGCCCGCACCGCCGACACCATCGGGCTCCCCAAGATCACTCCGCATGCGCTGAGACACACCTACGCCACCGCCCTGGTCAACGCCGGAGTGTCGTTGCAGGCGCTGATGCAGCTGCTCGGGCACGTCTCCGCGGCGATGAGCCTGCGCTACGGCCGGCTGTTCGACACCACCGTGCGCGCCGAGTACGAACGCGCGCTCACCCAGGCCAAGGCCGCGCTCGCCGCCGCCCAGCCCACCAGCACGCCCGCCCCGCCGCTGCCCGGCCCCACGCTCGGCCCGGTGGTCGGCGCGCCGCTGCCCCTGACCGACATCACCGGCGGCGGCGACTGGCACAACACCCCGACGATAAAGTCCCGGCTGGCCGGCGGGTTCTGCCTGCGCGCTCCGGCTCAGGGATCCTGCGCCTATGCCAACATCTGCGAGCACTGCCCCAACTTCCGCACCGACGCCGGGTTCCTGGCCGTGCTCGGCGCCCAACGCGCCGACACCGCCGCCCTGGCGGCGGATGCCGAGCGCCGCGGATGGGCCGACGAGGCCGACCGGCACCGCCGCCTCGCCGACCGGCTCGACCAGCTGATCGCCCACGCCGAGACGCCGTGACCGACTCCCACCCCGCCGCCGACCCCAGCAACGACACCAACCGGGTCCGCGCCGCCTGCGACGCCCTCGCCGCCAACGGCGCCGACATCACCTTCACCGCCGTCGCCGCCGAAAGCGGGATCAGCCGCGCCACCTGCTACCGGCGCCGCGAACTCCGCGCGATCATCGACCGCTACCGCTCCCACCACGGCGAACTGCTCACCCTCACCAACCTGGCCGACCGCATCGACAACCTCACCCAAGCCCTCGACGCCGTCGCGGCGAAAGTCCGCCGCCAAGAAGAAGAAATCCGCGCGCTCAAACGCCGCGAAACAACGACGGCGCCTACCCGGCCAGCGCGAAAGCAGACCGCCGATTAGCCGGATAATCGAAGAACAGCAGGTC
>NZ_JAHKRK010000399.1 GCF_019396355.1 Pseudonocardia nigra | reverse complement strand
GCTCCACGAGGTGGACGGGCAGCCGGATCGTGCGCGCCTGGTCGGCCATGCCGCGCGTGATCGCCTGGCGGATCCACCAGGTGGCGTAGGTGGAGAACTTGAAGCCCTTGGTGTAGTCGAACTTCTCCACCGCGCGGATCAGGCCCAGGTTGCCCTCCTGGATCAGGTCGAGCAGCGGCATCCCGCGGCCGGTGTAGCGCTTGGCCAGCGACACCACGAGCCGGAGGTTGGCCTCGAGCAGGTGGTTCCGCGCCCGCCTGCCGTCGCGGACGACGGCCCGCAGGTCGGCGGCGTACTGGCGGTCGAGGTCGGCGCCCTCGGCGGCGACCCCATCCTTGCCGGCACTGTCGAGCATGTGCTGGGCGAACACGCCAGCCTCGATCCGCCTGGCCAGCTCGACCTCCTGGGCTGCCGTCAGCAGACTGATCCTGCCGATGCCGTTCAGATACACCCGGACGAGATCGGCCGCCGGGTTCTGGGCGTCGAGATCTTCTGCGGAAAGCTCGGCACGCTCCACGGAGCTGACCTCCACGGGCTCGGAGTCGGCATGCTGGGCTCGCGTCCCCCAGCACCCATCGAATACCCGTCGGTGCTCCGATGACACGGGCAACCACTCGCTCAACAGGCTCGGGTCGTGTTACTGAGCACGCTGAGACGGGTGAGGGGCGCCCACGTCGGGCGTACCAGGCCGGTCGCCCGCGCGACGCGTCCGAAACCCGCGGCGCGGGCGCGACCTCCTGGATCTGCACACCTGTGGTTCCGCTGAACGGTGAGTTTGTCGCACACGCCGGCGCAGTCCTCCACCTGTCGGCAGGTACGGCCTGACGCTCCGCGTCGCGCGTAGTGATTGAGGTTCGCGGCGGGGGGTAGCTCGCACGAGACAATGGACCGCAAGGAGGAGGAGCTCCCATGGCAGAAGCAACCGTGGCCGAGATCATGAGCCGCGACCCGGAAGCGGTCAGCGCGGACATGACCATCAGCGAGGCCGCGCGACGGATGCGCGCCGTCGACACCGGCGACGTCGTCGTCCTCGACGGTGATCGGCTGGCTGGAATCCTGACCGACCGAGACATTGTCGTGCGGGCCGTCGCCGAGGACAAGGACGGATCGACCCCGGTGCGCGAGGTGTGCAGCGGTGCAGGCTTGGCAACCGTCACCCCGGACACCACGGTGGGGCAGGCCGCCGAGTTGATGCGCAGCAAGGCCGTCCGCAGGCTCCCGGTCGTCGATGGCGATCGGGTGGTTGGCATCGTCAGCATCGGTGACCTGGCCGTCGAGCACGACGAGGCCTCCGCGCTGGCGGATATCAGCGCTGCGGACTCCAATCGATAGAAGGAGCGGCCGGGATCGCCGACAACACCCGCGCACCACCTCTACCAGCGGGCCCGCGGGGCCGGGGCTCGAAGCAACCCAATAGGTAACTGATCAGGTCTCCTGTAAGGCTTGATCGCCGGCATGAGATGATCATGGGGTGTTGGCCGGGGGTGGGCGTCCGTCGTATGACGAGCTGGCTGCCCTGGTCGGCGAGCAGGCGCGGGTGATCAAAGAGCTGGGTGCGCGGGTCGCCGTGTTGGAGGCCGAGAACGCCGAGTTGAGGCGCCGGTTGGGGATGACCTCGGTGAACTCGTCCAAGCCGCCGTCGTCGGACTCGCCGTTCACCAAGCCGGGGCCGAAGTCGTTGCGGCGCCGCAGCGGGCGCAAGCCGGGTGGGCAGCCCGGGCATCCGGCTCGACGCTGGCGCTGGTCGCCGATCCGAACGAGACGCTGCGGCACGAGCCGGGCCGTGTGTGGGTTGCGGCGCGGGCCTGGCCGACGCCCCGGAGGTGGGGGTGGAGCGCCGGCAGGTGTTCGACCTGCCGCCGATCACGGTCCAGGTGACCGAGCATCGGCTGATCGCGCGCCGCTGCTCGTGTGGGGCCACCACCTGCGGCCCCGCCCCGGGCGGCGTGACGGCGCCGGTGCAGTACGGGCCGCGGATCACCGCGATCATCCTCTACCTGTATGTCGGGGGAGTTCCTGTCCAAGAAACGCACCGTCCAGGCGCTGGCCGAACTGTTCGGCACTCCGGCCTCCGACGCCACCGTGGCGGCGATGACCCGGCGCGCCGCCGACGGGCTGGACGGGTTCCTCGGCGTCGTCACCGATCGGTTGGCTGAGGCCGAGGTGGCCGGTTTCGACGAGACCGGACTGCGGGTGGCCGGCAGGCTGGCGTGGGTGCACTCGCCCGCACCGACCGCTACACCTTGATCACCTGCCATCCCCGGCGCGGCCGCGAGGGCATCAACGCCGCCGGGATGCTCGGCCGGTTCCGCGGGGTCGCGGTGCACGACGCGTGGGCGCCGTATGACACCTACGCCGACGTCGAACATCAACTCTGTTGCGCGCACGCCCTGCGCGAGCTGGCCGGCGTCACCGATGCCGCCCCGCCGGACGCGGACTGGTGTTGGGCCACGCAGGCCGCAGACGCGC
>NZ_JAHKRK010000398.1 GCF_019396355.1 Pseudonocardia nigra | reverse complement strand
TCGCGGTGTCCGGTCGGGCAGCAACGGCTCCAGCCGTGCCCACTCCGCGTCGGTCAAGTCGTGGCGATCAAGCACAGAAGAGATCTACCGCAGCCGACCCGCATGATCCACGGGACACGCTCTAGCGGCCGACCGAGCCCGCGGGCAGCGGCTCCAGTACGAGGTCGTCGAACTTGCGCCGGACGGTCTCCATCCGCCACTTGTTGCTGAACACCGCGAGCAGCGCCCCGTCGGCCCGCCGGGTGAGCACCTCCACCTCGCTCTGCCCGGCCAGCAGCTCCGCGCCCGCCGCATCGGTGCGCCGCGTGACTGAGTAGCCAAGGGGTTCGAGCGTGACCGGCGCGCGGAACTCCGACTCCAGCCGCGCGGTGACCACCTCGAACTGCAGCGGCCCGACCGCGGCGAGCACCGGGGCCTGGTCACCCCGTAGATCGGACCGCAAGACCTGGATGACGCCCTCGCTGTCGAGCTGCTCGATTCCGCGGCGGAACTGCTTGAATCGGCCGGCGTCGGCGGCACGAACCACGGCGAAGTGCTCGGGGGCGAAGCTGGGGATCGCCGGGAACTCCACCGGATCCTCGGCGTAGAGGGTGTCACCGGGTCGCAGCGCGCCGGCGTTGACCAGGCCGACGATGTCGCCGGGAAAGGCCTCCTCCACCGTGGTGCGCTGCTGGCCGAACACCGCCTGGGCGTACTTGGTGGCGAACGGGCGGCCGGTGGCGGCGTGGGGTGAGCACCATGCCGCGCTCGAAGCGCCCCGAGCAGATGCGCAGGAACGCCATCCGGTCGCGGTGCGCGCGGTCCATGCCGGCCTGCACCTTGAACACCAGCCCGGACAGCGACGCCTCCAGCGGACGGGGGGCGCCCCCGTCGTCGGGCCGCGCTTCGGGCGCGGGCGCGAGGTCGACCAGCGCGTCCAGCAGCCGCCGGACGCCGACCCCGACCAGCGCCGCGCCGAACAGCACCGGCGTGGCCGTGCCGGCGAGGAAGTCCTTCTCGTCGAACTCGGCCCCGATCTCGCGCAGCAGCGCCAGCTCGTCCTGCGCCGCGGGCCAGAACTCCGGCTCCGCCGCGGCGACCTCGGCAGCAGGCACTGTCTCGGCCACCGCCCGCGTGGCGCCCCCGGCGGTCCGGGAGAACCGGGTGAACTCTCCGGTGGCGGTCTCCACCAGCCCGCGCAGCTCGCCCGCGATCCCGACCGGCCAGGTGATCGGCATCGGCCGCAGCCCGATCGTCTGCTCCACCTCGTCGAGCAGCTCCAGGGCCTCCCGGCCGGGCCGGTCCCACTTGTTCACGAACGTCAGCACCGGAATGCCACGGGTGCGGCACACGTCGAACAGCTTGAGCGTCTGCGACTCGAGGCCCTTCGCCGCGTCGAGCAGCATCACCGCGGCGTCGACAGCCGCGAGCACCCGGTAGGTGTCCTCGGAGAAGTCGCCGTGACCGGGGGTGTCGAGCAGGTTGATCACGCAGTCGCGGTAGGCGAACTGCAGCACCGCCGACGTGATCGAGATGCCGCGCTTGCGCTCCATCTCCATCCAGTCCGACGTGACGCCCTTGCGCCCGGACTTGCCGTGCACCGCACCGGCCTGGTCGATAACCTCGGCATACAGCGCCAGCGCCTCCGTGAGCGTGGACTTGCCCGCGTCCGGGTGGCTGATCACCGCGAACGTGCGGCGCCGCGCCGCTTCCCGATGAACAGGCAGTTCCCCTGCAGTGGTGGTCATCGTCTCCCGTCGCTCGTACGCCGCGCGGCGGGCGCGGCCAGCGTTCGCAGATCCCGCGACAACTTCTCGAGCCCCATCACCTGGGCACGCAGCGCTTCGATGCGACTGTCAGCTGCCGCCCGATACATGGCCAACCGCCCGGTGAGCTGTTCAGTGCGCTCAGGGTCACGGCCGTCGTCGGCGGACACGGCGTCGATCACGCCCAGAAGGTCGCGGATCTGTTCGAGCGTGAAGTCGAGCGGTCGGATCGTCCTGATGAGCGCCAGCCGTTCCACGTCGGCCTCCGAGTACAGGCGGAAGCCTCCCGCCGACCGTTCCGACGGCACGACGAGACCGATCTCGTCGTAGTGCCGGATCGTGCGCAGGGACAAGCCGACGCGGGCCGCGACCTCCCCGATCTGCATCACAGCCATCGAACAACTCTACCGCAGGGGAAGAGTGGATGCGATCTCGCCTGCGCACGCAGCAGACCCGAGGGGCAGTCTACGGGAGCATCTTTCAACCTGACGTAAGGGTAGGGTGTCACCATCGCCCACGGGCCGTCTGCCCCAGCGTGGTGGCGAGGCCGACAGGTAGCCCCGTCATCACTTGTGCAGGAGAACGCGTGCCTACCGCCCTCGAGAGCCATCCCAACGCCACCGTCGTCGATCTGCCTCGCAACCAACCCCAGCTCGACCTGAACATCGCCACGCTCGGCCAGGCGCGGATCACCTCGCCGATGGCTCCGCTGCTCGACGCCGCGAACACCACCGAGCACTACGTCAACGAGAACG
>NZ_JAHKRK010000397.1 GCF_019396355.1 Pseudonocardia nigra | reverse complement strand
AGCTGTTGCGCATCTCGCGCGACACGCGGTCAAGCACGAATTGAGACCGACTCGTGATCAAGTGCTCGACGTACCCCTCATGTCACGAAGAGCAGTCACCATTCAGACTTGTGAATAAGCCCCCTGGGCGAGAAGGTAGTACTGGACGAGCCCCCGGTACTGCCCCGGTACTCGGCCTGGTACTTCGCGACGATCGTGAAGTCTTCGTCATGAAGCAGCATGCCACGTTGCGCCGGCTGCCCTTTGCTCATGTAGAGCGCGCACTTCTGCCTGATCACCTGCCGTGGCACGAACAAGCCGATCGCGCCGTTGACCGCCCGACGGTTCCGGGTGATCTTCGTGTCGGAGTGTTGGGCCCGGATGTCATAGCCGAGGAAGTGCGCCGCCTGGCTGGCGGCGTGGAGAGTTCCAGCTTGAGCTCGTCACGCAGGAACGCGCCAATCTTCGACTTGATCTCCTCGGCTTCGCGCTTGGGGCCGGCGAACCCCAAGAGCCAATCGTCGGCGTACCGGACGTAACGCAGCCGTCGGTAATGCGGATCGTTCGGGTCCTGGCTCGGCAGGGTGCGACGCTGGAGCCGAAGCTCCCGCACCGCCTCCCGGTCGCCGCGCCGGACGGCCCTCGCGATCGCGTACTCGATGGCCCTGTACTCCCGGTTAGGTCGCCGACGCAGGCCCTTGTTGTAGTCGGGCAGCAGAGACTGTTCAATGAACTGGTCCAGCCGATCAAGGTAGATATTCGACAGGATCGGGGAGGCGACCCCACCCTGCGGCGCGCCGCTGAGGGTGTTGTGCCACCGCCAGTCGTCCAAGTATCCGGCCTTGAGCATGTGGCTGATCAGCCGCAAGAACCGGCCATCATGGATCTTCTCCGAGAGCGTCGATAGCATCACTTCATGGTCGAGGCTGCCGAAACAGTCGGAAATGTCTCCTTCGATGAACCAGTGCGTCCCTTTCCAGGTTTCCACCACCTCGCTCAGCGCGTATGGCATCCCCGGTGCGGGCGGAAGCCGTGGGATCGGTCGGAGAACCGGACGTCGTAGTACGCCTCAAGGAGTAGCCGTACTACCTCGGCGACCAGTTTGTCCGACCAGGTCGGCAGGCCAAGCGGGCGCTTTTTCGTTGATCCTTTCTTCTCGATGTAGACCCGTTTCACCGGAGACCATCGGTACCGCTCGGCACGTAAAGCGCCGATGATCGCTCCGATCTTCTCCAGGGACATGCCGTCCGCGGTTTCCGTGGTGACCCCTGGCGTCATCGCACCCGCGTTGGCGTAGATGCGCCCGTAGGCCACCAAATACAGCTGAGGGTTGAATAGTTGCCGATATAGCCTCTCGATCGGCAGCCCTTTCTCACCGCGCTTACGGATGATGTCCAGCACCGCTTCGGCGCTCTGCATTACGCATGCCTCCCTTCGCTGGACCTCTCGATCACCTGTGCCCCTTCGCCCTGTGGTCTCGGCTTTCCCGGCCTCCCTGGCAGGTCGTGGCTCCTGCGACTACTACGGGCACTCCGTCGCCATAGGGCTCGCGCCCCGTAGGCGATCCCGCGGTACGTCTTCGCTGTACGTATCGAGCACGACGTAGGCCACCCACTCGTCTCCTTCGCGCCGGTCCTGCTGCTCGACGAACCCTTCTCCGCGCTCGACGAGCAGACCCGCCTGCGCCTCGGAGGGCAGCTGATCACCCTGCTGGAGGAGCAGCACAAGACCGTCGTGTTCGTGACGCACAGCCTCTCCGAGGCCGCGTACCTCTCCGACCGGATCGTCGTCATGGGCCCTCGCCCGGCGGTGATCAAGGAGATCATCGAGGTGCCGCTCCAGCGGCCGAGGCATCCCTCTCTGATGCGGCGGCCCGAGTTCCACGCGCTCATCGACCGGTTGTCCGCGCTCCTCTTGCCCGAGAGTGACGAGTCGTGACTCGCGCGCGGCGGCCGCTCGTCTACGCGGGGGTCATCCTCGTCGTCGTCGCGGCGTGGCAGGCGGCGAGCGCCAGCGGGCGTGTTCCGCCGATCCTGCTGGCCTCGCCCATGAGTGTCGTGGATGCGCTGGCGAGCATCGTCGGCGACCCGGCCGTCGCCCTCGATCCCCTCCTGGTGACCATGAAGGAGACCGGGATCGCGTTCCTCATCGCCACCGGGGCCGCCGGGGGGCCGCCGTGTCTCTTGGACTCGTCGTCGGCACCTCGCGGCTCCTGCGCGATGCGTACGAACCGGTGTTCACGACGATCAGCGCTCTGCCGCTCGTGGTGCTCTACCCGATCGTCGCAGCGATCCTCGGCGTCGGCAGCGGATCAAAGATCGTGATCGGCACGCTCTACGCCTTCTTTCCCATTGTGATCGCCACTACCAGGGCGGCAGCGACCGTCGATACACGTCTTCTCGCTGCGGCCCGAGCGATGGGCGCCTCATCCGCGGAGGTGACTCGTTCCGTGGTAAGCATTCAGCCCGATCTTGAGCGTGACCTCGTGTCGGGGTCAGTGTGATCTTGGCGGCAGTGGCGTGTCGATCACGAATGATCGGCTGGTCTGCGGTGTGATCTTGGGGTGTCCGAGCCG
>NZ_JAHKRK010000396.1 GCF_019396355.1 Pseudonocardia nigra | reverse complement strand
GACGAGGCGCGGGTACAGGTCCAGGATCTCGGTCATGACCGGAGGATGCGACGCGGGCAGGGCAGTTCCGGTTCGTCCGTCGTGGACGAACCGGAACTGCCCTGCTCAGTCGCGCGGAGCGCGGGGTCCGTAACCTGGACGCTGTGACCTTGCGCCTGTTCGACACCGCCACAAGGAAGCAGCGGGACTTCGTCCCGGTGCGGGCCGGGGCAGCGTCGATGTACGTCTGTGGCGCCACCGTGCAGGGCCTGCCGCACATCGGCCACGTCCGGTCCGGGCTCAACTACGACGTCCTGCGCCGCTGGCTCGCCCATGACGGGCTCGACGTCACGCTCGTGCGCAACGTCACCGACATCGACGACAAGATCCTCCGCAAGGCCGCCGACGCGGGCAGGCCGTGGTGGGAGTGGGCCGCCACCCACGAGCGGGCGTTCCAGGCCGCCTACGACGCGCTGGGCTGCCTGCCGCCGTCGATCGAGCCGCGCGCCACCGGGCACGTGCCGCAGATGGTCGAGCTGATGGAGCGGCTCGTCGAGCGCGGCCACGCCTACGAGGCGGGCGGCGATGTCTACTTCTCGGTGCGCTCGTTCCCGCCCTACGGCGAGCTCTCGCACCAGAAGGTCGACGACGTCGCCCAGGGCGAGGGCGAGAGCGGCTGCAAGCGCGACCCGCTCGACTTCACGCTGTGGAAGGCGGCCAAGCCGGGCGAGCCGTCGTGGCCCACGCCGTGGGACCGTGGCCGTCCCGGCTGGCACCTGGAGTGCTCGGCGATGGCCACCGCCTACCTCGGTCCGCAGTTCGACATCCACGGCGGCGGGCTCGACCTGGTCTTCCCGCACCACGAGAACGAGCGCGCGCAGTCCAATGCGGCAGGCGACCCGTTCGCGAACTACTGGCTGCACAACGCCTGGGTCACCATGGGCGGCGAGAAGATGTCCAAGTCCCTGGGCAACACGCTGTCCATCGACGCGCTGCTGGGCCGGGTCCGCGGCGTCGAGCTGCGCTACTACCTGGTGGGCCCGCACTACCGGTCGGCGATCGAGTACTCCGACGCCGCGCTGGAGGAGTCGGTGGCCGCGTACCGGCGCATCGAGTCGTTCGTGCACCGCGTGCGCGAGCGGATCGGCACCCCGGAGCCCGGCGTAGCGTGCGCCGACTTCGTAGCCGCCATGGACGACGACCTCGGCACCCCCGGCGCGTTGGCCGCGATCCACGGCACCGTCCGCGAGGGCAACATCGCACTCGAGGCCGGTGACCGCGCGGCGGCGTCCGGCGCCGCGGCGTCGGTGCGCGCCATGACCGGCGTCCTCGGGCTCGACCCGCTCGACCCGCGGTGGATCGCCGGCGACGGCGCCTCCGACGCCGCCACGGGCGCGCTCACCGTGCTCGTGGACGACCTGCTCGCCCAACGCCAGGAGGCCCGCTCCCGGCGAGACTTCGCGGCGGCCGACGAGGTGCGCGACCGCCTCACCGCCGCCGGGGTGTCCGTGGAGGACAGCCCTGATGGCCCCACCTGGTCGCTGAAGGACGTGTAGTCGATATGGCAGGCAACTCCAAGCGTCGCGGCGCGATGCGCAAAGAGGGCACGAAGAAGGGCATGGTCGTCGGCTCCGGCGGCCAGCGGCGGAGAGGGCTGCAGGGCAAGGGCCCCACGCCACCCGCCGAGATGCGGCCCGGGCACCCGGCCGCCCGCAAGGCGGCGCGGGCGGCAAAGGCGGGCGGCAAGGGAGGCGCCCGCCCGGGCGTCGCGGGGAACCGCCGCAAGCCGGGCGACGGCGAGACGCCGGAGACCGTGCTGGGCCGCAACCCCGTCGTCGAGTGCCTGCGGGCCGGCGTGCCCGCCACCGCGCTGCACGTCGCGATCGGCACCACCACCGACGAGCGCGTGGCCGAGGCGGTGCACCTGGCCGCCGACGCCGGCATCTCCATCCTCGAAGTGCCCCGCAACGACCTGGACCGGATCGCCGGCGGCGCGCTACACCAGGGCCTGGCCCTGCAGGTCCCGCCGTATGCGTACGCCCACCCCGACGAGCTGCTCGAGGCGGCCGTCGACTCCGGCGGCCCCGGGCTGATCGTCGCGCTCGACGGCGTCACCGACCCGCGCAACCTCGGTGCGATCGTCCGATCGGTGGGCGCCTTCGGCGGCCACGGCGTGGTGATTCCGCAGCGCCGGGCCGCCGGCATGACGGCGGTGGCGTGGCGCACGTCCGCGGGCACCGCGGCGAGGGTGCCGGTGGCACGCGCCACGAACCTCACGCGGACGCTGCGGGAGTACGCCACCGCCGGCTTCATGATCGCTGGGATGGACGCCGAGGGCTCGGTGTCTCTGGACGACTTCGAGCTGGCCAACGACCCGCTCGTGCTGGTGATCGGCTCCGAGGGCAAGGGCCTGAGCCGGCTGGTGAAGCAGACGTGCGACGTCACCGTCTCGGTCCCGATCGCGAACGCGGTGGAGTCGCTGAACGCGTCGGTGGCGGCGGGCGTGGTGCTGGCCGAGGTGGCCCGTCAGCGCCGTCGCCGCTGAGCCGGCCCCCAAGTGGCAGGAAAGCCACGTTCCTGACGTTCAGCGTCGGGAACGTGGCTTTCCTGACGT
>NZ_JAHKRK010000395.1 GCF_019396355.1 Pseudonocardia nigra | reverse complement strand
GCTGGCTCCCGGTGCGGATCGCGATCCCGTGCGCCACGGCCACCAGCGCGGCGAACAGCAGGCGCAGGAGGTCGAAGCTGTTGCTGCGCGGGTCGAAGGTGTCCCGCAGCGTTCTCATCGTTCTCCCTCACCGGGTGGGATTCGGGCCGGATGGATGCCGACAGCTGCGTTCGTGGGAGCCGGTCGTCTGCGCGGGTACCGAACGGTCGCGCGCGACGACGACTCTACTGTGACGTGAAGTGAGAGTACGTCGCCTCTCAGCGCGGGTTCAGGAAGCGCGTTCTGGGGGTCAGTGCGCGTTGGCGAGCCTGCCGGTCAGTGCGGCGTGCCGCACGCTGCTCGACTCGTTCATGCCGGTGATCGTCGCGGTCTTGCCGCGGGATTCGTACTTCGTGGTGATGGCGTCGAGGGCTGCCACGGTCGAGGCGTCCCAGACGTGGGCGGCGGACAGGTCGATCACCACGTGGTCCGGGTCTCCGGCGTAGTCGAACTGGAAGACCAGGTCGTTGCTCGAAGCGAAGAACAGCTGGCCGCTGACGCGGTAGATCTTGGTCGTGCCGTCGGGATCGACGACGTCGGTCACCTCGACGAGGTGGGCGACCCGGCGTGCGAACAACACCGTCGCGACCAGCACGCCGGCGCCGACTCCGTAGGCGAGGTTGTGGCTGGCGACGGTGACTGCGACCGTCGCGATCATGACTGTGGTCTCGCTCTTCGGCATCCTGCGCAGCGTCCGCCACTGGACGCTGTGCCAGTCGAAGGTGCCGATCGCCACTATGATCATGACCCCGACCAGCGCGGCCATGGGTACCCGGGCCACGACGGAGCCGAGCGCCACCACCAGGACGAGGAGGAAGACGCCCGCGAGCAGAGTCGACAACCTGGTCCGCGCGCCGGACTTCACGTTGATCATCGTCTGCCCGATCATCGCGCAGCCGCCCATGCCGCCGAAGAAGCCGGTCACCACGTTGGCAACGCCCTGACCCCAGGATTCGCGGGTCTTGTCCGAGTGGGTGTCGGTGAGGTCGTCGACGAGCTTGGCGGTCATCAGCGACTCGATGAGCCCGACGAGAGCCAGCGTCATGGCGTACGGCGCGATGATGCGCAGTGTTTCCAACGTCAGCGGAACGGCGGGCCAGCCGAGCATCGGCAGGGTGTCGGGCAGCGCGCCCTGATCGCCGACAGTCGGCACGGTCACCCCGAGCGCCACCGTGAACGCGGTCAGCCCGGCGATCGCCACGAGTGGAGCGGGAACGGAGGTGGTCAGCCGTGGTAGCCCGATCATCACCGCCAGCCCGACCGCAAGCAACGCGTACACCGTCCACGGCACCCCGATGAGGTAGGGAAGCTGTGATGTGAAGATCAGGACGGCCAGAGCGTTGACGAAGCCCACCATGACGCTGCGGGGAAGAAGCCGCATCAGTCGAGCGACGCCCACGAGCGCCAGGGCGATCTGCAGCAGTCCGCCGAGTACCACCGCCGCGAGCAGGTACTCGACGCCGTACTCACGGGCAAGTGGTGCCACGACGAGCGCGATCGCGCCCGTCGCTGCGGTGATCATGGCGGGCCGGCCGCCGGTGAAAGCGATCGTCACCGCCATCGTGAACGACGCGAACAACCCCACGCGGGGGTCGACCCCGGCGACGAGTGAGAACGCGATCGCTTCCGGGATCAGTGCGAGTGCGACGACGAGCCCGGCGAGGACCTCCGTACGCAGGATCCGTGGGGACAACCACGTGGGGCGGGCAGGGCGCAGCGCAAGCAAGGCAGGACGGGACATCGCTACTTTCGATCAGGAGGAGGGAGCGGGAGCCACACACGCTGGGGCTCGACCTGCTCGGGACCCTACCCTTACGAGAGGGGAGAATTGGTGGTCCTGTGATCACCCCTACACCGCGGCATGCCCGCGGTCAGGAGAGCAGGGAGGAGTCGTCAGCGGCCGAGGCCGCCGTAGAGGTGGTAGAGCCGCCCGCGGGTCGATCTCACGCCACGGGTCTGCGTGCTGATCTCGTACAGCTCATCCAGTTCGGCGTGCTCGGCCGCGCGGTCGTGGTCCTCGATGGACGTCCACTCCGCGTAGTTGAGCACCCGCGTGCCGTCCGTGCTGATGTGGAAATGCGAGGACAGCGCGCCCGGTAGGGACCCGATGGCGGCGGCGGCGTCCACGAGTCGATCCACGATGTGGCGCTGTCGCTCCGGCCCGTCGACGTCGAAGGTCGCGGTGATCACGCAGCGCGGTGTGTCGGTCTGCTGCTCGTCGCGCATGCTGCGGTAGAGCCGGTATCGGACCGGCTCGACACCGCTCACCCGGGGGTCCCGAGGGTCGCGCAGAGCCGGCACGAGGAACGCGAAGTGCGCCTCCTCGCTGCTCCACTGGGAGTACGTCAGGACGACCTCGCCGTCAGCGCTGAGTAGGCAGCTCAGGTGCAGGAAACCTGCGGGCAGCGGCGAACTCTCCCACGCTGACAGCACGGTGGCGGGTAAGCATTCAGCCCGATCTTGAGCGTGACCTCGTGTCGGGGTCAGTGTGATCTTGGCGGCAGTGGCGTGTCGATCACGAATGATCGGCTGGTCTGCGGTGTGATCTTGGGGTGTCCGAGCCGGAGG
>NZ_JAHKRK010000394.1 GCF_019396355.1 Pseudonocardia nigra | reverse complement strand
CCGCCGCCCCCTGGGAGAAGCCCGCCCCGCCCGGCCGGCTGACGCCGGCCCGGGTTCGCCGCGGGTTTCGGAACCTCCGCGCGAAGAGCTCGACCCCGGCCAGCGCACCGAAACCCTCCCGACCCGGGTCCCGGGCGCCCACCCGGCTCGAAGAACAAGTGCCGCGCACCCCAGCACCCCGTCGGGAAAACCGGCAGAACGGACACCGCCGCGAGCAAGGCGAAGAAGCGGACAGGTTAAAGATCAAGCTGAGCCATCGTCGCGAAGAAGAACGCGAGCCCGACCATCCAGTTCGCGAGCATCGCGGACAGCACCACGGCGAACCAGGCGCCGACCCCGCCGCGCTCCTGGTAGGCCATCTTCGTCTCGACGATCTCCCGCAGCACCGCCTGGACATCCGGCGAATAGTTCTGGGCCAGATGGACCATCCAGCCGACGAGAAACGCCCCGCCGAAGTTGAACAGGAACGTCAGTGACCAGAAGCGGGTCAGGTGGGCTGGGCGCTTGTGGCACTGCAGCAGCACATCGGGCAACGAGACGTTGGCCTCGGTGAACAGGGCGACCCCGGACAGCGCCACGAAGTAGTAGCCGACCGCGAACGCCAGCCCCTGGATCAGCAACCTGACGCCCTCGGTCTGCATCCCGGCCGACAGCAGCACCGACAGCAGCGCCCCGAACGTGACGAACGCACCGGCCAGCAGCGCAGAGACCAGGGCAGGCCCCAGCCTCTGATGCAGGTGCTCCTCGCCCTTCGACGCGAGCTGCTCGGAGACGTAGCCCGCCTTGAGGTACTCCGGCTCAGCGCGTCCCTGTTCGCTTCGCATGCAACTCCTACTGACGGTGCCACGGCCACGACCTCCTACGTCGCACGCCACCGGGAACTGGTCCGCATCAGCGCTGGTCAGCTTGAGGCCGGGGCCAGGCTAGGACGAGTCGGGGCACACCGCCGGTTGGACCGCACCGAGCACGCCGTCGAAGAGCACACGCTCGACCCGGACGTTGCGCCGGATGGCCGGGGTGCCGACCTACGCGCTGACCGACAACGAGCACACCGTCTCGGTCGATCACGTCGCCGTCGCCCGCGTTCCGCAGCTGACTGACGGCCTGAACACCTCCATCTCCTGCTCAGTCCTCATGTCCCTGTCTGGGCTGCCCCGCAGATTCCGGACCGCTGGATTCGTATCCGTTTATGCCGACGTCGGCATTAACTCCACAAGATCCGAAACGTGCGGGACCGGCTGCCCGAGAAGCTGCGCACCGTGGTCACCGCCCGGATGCGGCGGGCCTACCACGCCGAATCCGCGCTCGCCGCCCAGGCGCAGCTGGAGAGCCTGGCCGGCGAGCTCGACCGCACCCACCCCGGCGCCGCGGCCAGCCTGCGCGAGGGGGCCTCGACGAGACCCTGACGGTGCTGCGCCTCGGCGTGCCCCCGACGCTGGCCCGCACCCTGCGCTCCACGGACGCCATCGAGAGCATGATCAGCATCTGTCGGGATCACAGCGCGAACGTCAAGCGCTGGCGCGACGGCACCATGGCGCTGCGCTGGTGCGCCGCCGGCATGGTCGAGGCCGGCAAGCAGTTCCGCCGGGTCAACGGCCACCTGCACCTGAAGGCGCTGCACGCCGCGCTCGAACGGCATGTCGCCGCCGAGAATGTCGGCACCGACCGCCACAATGACACCGTGACCGCCGCCTGACGATCACGGGGCCGTCACCGAAGTTCTACGAGACTCGGGACATCCTCGATCAGACGGCACGTCCGGTCTGGGTGTGCTGCTGGTGCCGCTCACCCCGTGTGTGACTACCCTGGCCGTTCGTCCTCGCTACGCTGCGGGCGCTCCGCCTGGGCACCGCTCCGGTGACGCACCCGCACACCGCCCAGGAGCGACCAGAAAACGGACAGAACGGGTCCATAGTCACCGAGCCCGCCCTTTCAAGGGATGCGTATTGCTCGGTCGCCGAGGGCAGCTGGGGCTGCCAGGTAGCCCTGGCAGCCCCAGGTGAGACCTAGCTTGAGCGAAGTCTCAGGACAGTTCCACGTCAACTGTGGTCTCGGTGTCGACCTCGGCGTTGGCCTTGGCCTGGGCCTGCACCGCGGCCCTGACCTGGGCGTCGACCATGGCCTCAATCTGCGCCTGGATCCGGGCCTCGAGGTCGGCCTCGAGGTCGGCCTCGACGTCGGCCTCGACGTCGGCCTCGACGTCGGGCGTGACGTCGGCGTCGACATTGACCTGGACCTGCGCGTCGCTCACCGTACCGTCGGCCGCGACCTGAAGGCCGACGTCGACGTCGACGTCGGCCTTGACCGCGGCCCTGATCTGAGCCTCGATGCGAGCGTCGAGCTTGGCCTCGAGCTTGGCCTCGATCTCCGCCTCGAGCTGGGCCTCGCTACCAGCGTCGAGCTCGACGCTGGTCGCACCCGCCGGGGCGGGGGCAGCAGGTTGTGCGAATGCGGCGGCAGGCACGCCGAGTGTGAGCGCCGTCGCACTAATAGGGCTTTGTTAGGTCGAGTTAGGTGAGTGGGGTCGTCGCGTCGGGACGGGTTGCAGGCAGGTGCGGCAGGCGCCGGTCCAGATGCCGAGCAGGGTCTGGAGTTCGCGGAGTACGGCGTAGAGGGT
>NZ_JAHKRK010000393.1 GCF_019396355.1 Pseudonocardia nigra | reverse complement strand
CCCCAGGGCTGCAGCGGGCCGGTGCACGACGGGCAGGTCAGCGTTCCGCTGGCGAGGTCGGTCTCGGCCTGGCCGGGGTCGGCGATGCCGATCATCGAGTCGGGGTGGGGGCACGGCGCACGAGCGTCGTCTACCAGGCCCGCAGCCGCCAGGGGTCAGCTGGTGTGGGCTACGTCCCCCGGCGGTGCGCCGCGCCGACAGCGTCGGTCGGGTGGGCTGGGCTCGGCACGATGACGACCGCGGGCGAGGAGCCGGCGTGCCCGATGCTGGGACGGGCCTGTTGATCGTCACGGTGGCGGCGCCGACGGACGCCGTGGACGGGAGCCGTCCGTCGTCACCGTCATGGCGGGAATCGAGCACCAGGTCGGCATCCTCAGTGGCGGTCAACACCTTCGCCGCCCCGGCGTCCGGCAAGTCCTCCACAGCCACAGCGGCGTGGACCCCGGACGTGTTCGGCGCACTGTCGGGAGCTGCAAGCGTGATCGATGCGCCGCAGGGTGGGCAGGCCACGGCGGCCGGCTGGGTCGGTACCGGGCTCGACTCGTAGGCGATCCGACGGATTCGGGGTGTCTGCTCGCTGCGGCTGGTCATGCTTGGCTCCCGACATCCGGGCCTGTTGGCCTGTCCCCTTGGGGTGGCGGGGCGCTGTCCCCCGCCGCCGCAAGGCGTCCCAGCACGGCCGGGGAGGCTCGCGGTCAGGGGCGGCCCGCAGGGCCGTCGTGTAGCGACGCGGAGCGCAGCGCAGCGCCCATGACGGTGAGTGAGGCCGTGCTAAGCCAAGGGCCGACAGGCCCCGCCGAAGGCGGGCCATCGGGGTTATTTGGCCGGCGCGGCCTTGAGTGCAAACCCCACCGCGCCACGACTGCCGCTCGGATCACCGGTCCGCTCGGCGTGGTCGGCGTCCTGGTGCTTCCTTTGGGTACACGAGTGCGGAACGTGGCAATTGGACACCGAACCCTGCAGAGGTCGCCCTCCCGATGAACGGATTCCTCCTGGTCCTGGCTCTGGCTGCGCTTCCGGCGGTCGGGAACTTCCTACAGCCATGTCCTGGCGTGAGAACGGCATCGACGACCCCGCTACCGCGACCCAAGTCCTGCGTGAGCACCTGATCAGTGTCTACGACGAGTTCTTCGACTCCTACGCGCCGCGCTGATCACTGAAGGCCACAGCACGATCGCTGGAAGGCTCCTGGACAGACGCACATCCCTGCACCGCAGCCGTCACACCCAGGCACCCTCGGATTGACACTTGCGGTGATCGGAGGTCTCGCGGCGCGGGCTCGTCAATGCCCGGCTGAGGCCCGCGGTATGCAGGCCAGGTTTTCCGGCGCACCCAGCGAAGCTGGTCAAAGCTGGAGCCGCACGTCGGGATCGAACCGACGACCTACTGTTCGCAAGACGGTCCGTCGACGGACTCCATGGCCTCTACCTGCAACCTCAGCGGTCCTGCTCGCGTCCACGGGACCTCGGCTAACCGGAGCCCCCGTCACTCCTCGTCGTCGGCCGATGTCCGAAGCAGCCGGACGGGCCCGCCGTCTGCGAGTTGATCGTCTGCCCCATGATCCAGCGGACCCTCTCGCGGAGAGCTGCGTCTGATCGAGCTGGTTCGGCTGCCGGTCCCGGTCGAGTCGGCATCCGTCGCTCAGGACCGGGGTGCCGTGGGCAGCGCGTCCGCTTGGACGTGGTGGGCGAGCGCGGCGAGCGCGGCGGCGAGCCAGCGCTGCTCCTGGTCGTCGCGGCAGCGCGCGGTCACGTCCTCCACGGCCCGGGTCAGCCCGGGTAGCGCGTCGATCACGAGGTCGGGCGCTGGTTCGAAATCCAAGCCTCGGTCTGCAGCCACGCGCTCGAGTAACTCGAGGACGGGCGCCGGCGACCGCTCCGGGGTTGTCGGGTCGGGCGGCTGAGTCGGCATGTGCTGCATCGTGCCCCGCCATCCGACCAGGACGGAGGGATTCATCCACAGCCCTCCGCGTTGTCCACATCCCTGGCCGGGAGCGGCGACGACATCTGCCGGGTCACAGGATGCGAAGCGCGACACACTGCCAGCCGGCGCGGCGGTGCTCGAACCGTGCCGCGACCGCCCGGGGCCGACCGTTGACTGAAGTGACCCCCGTCAGCCGGACACCTCGTTCTGTGTCGTGATCTGCTGTTCGTAGGCGGCGGGGCTGAGGTTGCCCAGTCGGGAGTGCCGGCGCAAGGGGTTGTAGAAGCCCTCGATGAAGGAGAACATCTCCATCTCCAGTTCGTGGCGGGTCGGCCAGGCCCGCCGGTAGATCATCTCTTCCTTGAGCGTGGCGAAGAAGCTCTCGGCCATCGCATTGTCGAACGCGTCGCCGATGCTGCCCATCGAGGCGACCACGCCGCTGGTGCGCAGCGTGCGGCCGAAGTCGATCGAGGTGTACTGGACGCCGTGGTCGCTGTGGTGGATCAGTCCGGCGACGGGTCTGCGCTGCTGCAACGCCATGCCCAGGGCGTCGAGGACCAGCTCCCACGCAGGTGATCAGCCATCGCCCAACCGACCACGCGGCGGGTGCAGGCGCCGATGACCACGGCGGGTAGAGGAAGCCCTCCCAGGTGCGCAGGTAGGAGATGTCGGCCACCCAGAGCCGGTCCGGGTGATCGGCGACGAACTGCCGCTTGACCAGGTCCGGGGCGACTGAGCCGGCGCCGAGACGGGTGCG
>NZ_JAHKRK010000040.1 GCF_019396355.1 Pseudonocardia nigra | reverse complement strand
CAACGGCCGCACGAACACGCTCGGTCTGCGAGCCACAACCACCTCCCGCACTCGACGTGCGGGCAGCCTCCCGGGCTTGACCTGCGAGATCAATTACCTGGTCGACACTGCGTGTCGAGCCACTAGCAGGGTCACAGGCGGGGGGCCAGGTAGGCGGCGGCGTCGTCCAGCCTGTCCTCGAACGGGGCGGGCTCGCCCGGCTCCGTCGCGTGCGAGCTGACGATCACGGTGCCCTCCGACGCCGTGGGCGCGGCAGCGGCGTCGGGCGGGATCTCCACGGCCGTGCCCGGCGGCAGGTACCGAACGCTCAGCAGTCCGACCGACTCCCCGTCGTGGATCTCGACGTTCACGCCGCGCTCGCCACCGGGCCGGCACTCCATCGTGGTGGCCCCCTCCGGCGCCCCCCGCACCTCGGGCAGCACCTCCTCCACGAGCGCCCGCAGCGCCGGGTCGTGCCGATCGGCGCACTCCCCGGTGCCCGGGCCGAGCGGCACCTGGCCGTAGGGCTGCACCGCGGGCGGCGGCGCGGGCTGCTCGATGCTCCCGAGGTCCTCACCGGGTCCCTCCTCCGGCGGGGCCGCGCGGTCCTCCGCGGCGCCGGGAGGGGCCTCGGCCGCCTGGGGCGCCGGTTCGGCGGCCGCCGGCGGGGGCTGTGCTTCGCGCAGTGCGTCCGGGGCCACCTCCGGTGCAGGCTCCGATGCCGCCTCCGGGGCACGCATCGGCGCTGCGACCGTCGAGGCGGCGTCGCCACCGCCTCCACCGGGCAGGGAGACCGCGGTGCCGACCCCGGCCAGCACGAGCAGGGCGACCGCGCCCGCCGTGACCGCGGAGCGGCGGCGCACGGTCACGCGCCGGGACGCCGTCACGACCGCGTCGTGGTCGAACCCCGGCGGCGGCGCGTCCGCGGCGGCGGCGCGGAACACCGCGCGCAGCTTCTCGTCGTCGACGTCCGTCATCGGTGTCACCTCCTAGCCCGTCGGTCGCAGGTCCTCGAGCGCGTCGCCGAGCACGGCGCGCAGTGCCGCCAGCCCGTGCGAGGTCTGGCTCTTCACGGTGCCCTCCGAGCACCCCAGCGCCGCCGCCGTGGCCGCGACGTCGAGCCCTTCGAGGAACCGGAGGACGAGGACGGCCCGCTGGCGCGGGGGAACCGACCGCAGCCCGTCCACGAGCACGTGCCTCGTCGCCACCGAGTCGGACGCGGACGGAACGCCGGCGCCGTCCTCCGGGAGCTCGGCCGTCGCCCGCTCCCGGCGCCACGGCCGCCGCGACTCGTCGACGATGCCGCGCACGAGCGTGCGCCGCATCCACGCGTCGAGGGCGGCGCGGTCGCGGATCCGGCGCCAGTGCCGGTGCAACGCGACGAACGCGGCCTGCGCGTGGTCGTCGGCGCGGTGCCAGTCGCCGCACAGCAGGAACGCCGTGCGGCGCACGGCGTCGCGGCGCGCCCGGAAGTACTCCTCGAAGGTGTCCGGGACGAACCGTTCGCTGGCCTCGTGCACGCGGTGGGTTCCCTCCTCCCCGGCGTCGGTCGCGTACAGGACGCGGGTACCGGGGACACGGTTGCACGGCTCGTCGGAGCTTCCCCCGAACGGACCAGCGTCGTGATCTTTCCGTGACCCTCGCGCGACCATGCTGTCGCGGATGGTTGAATCGGATGCCGTGCGCACCACATCGCGAGTCGGGCGGTCGACGGCCCACGACGGCCCGATCGACCTCCGCTCCGACACCGTGACCCGTCCGACCAAGCAGATGCGGGGGGCGATGGCAGCCGCGGAGGTGGGCGACGACGTCCTCGACCGCGATCCCACGATGCGTGAGCTCGAGGAGCGGGTCGCCGCGCTGCTCGGCGCGGCCGACGCCGTGTGGACGCCGAGCGGCTCGATGGGCAACCTGATCGCGCTGATGCACCACCTCGAGCGGGGCGACGCGTTCCTCGCCCCCGCCGGTGCGCACGTCCTCGACGCCGAGCTCGGCACCGCGGCGTGGATCGCGGGTGGGATGCCCCGACCCCTGGAGCACGACGCCGGGCCCGGCAAGGTCTCACCGGCGGCCGTGCGCCGGGCGGCGGGTTCGGCCGGCCCGTACTACACCCTGCGCACCACCCTGTTGTGCCTGGAGAACACCCACAACGCCGCAGGTGGCACCGTCACCGCCCCCGACGAGCACGCGGCCGTCGTCGCCGCCGCCCGGGGCGCGAAGCTGCGGGTGCACCTCGACGGCGCCCGGCTCTGGCACGCCGCCGTGGCGCTGGGCGTGCCGCCCGGGGCGCTCACCGTCGGCTCCGACACCGTGCAGGTCTGCCTGAGCAAGGGGCTCGGCGCGCCGGTCGGGTCCGTGGTCGCGGGCTCGGCGGAGTTCGCGCAGGACGCCAGGCGCCTGCGCAAGATGCTCGGCGGCGGTGTGCGCCAGGGCGGCGTGCTCGCCGCGGCGGGACTCGTCGCCCTGGACCGGGTGGACCGCCTCACCGAGGACCACGAGCGCGCCAGGACCCTCGCCGCGGGCCTGCGTGAGCGCGGCTGGCAGGTTGCCGTCCCGGAAACCAACATCGTGCTGGTGGCCGTGGCCGACCTCGAGGGCACGATCCGGAGCTTCGAGGCCGCGGGGGTGCGCGCATCCACGATGTCCGGACAGGTCCGGCTCATGACGCACGCGGACCTGACCGACGCCGACATCACCGCAGCGCTCGACCGGATCGGCCCGGTGGACGGGTCGCGCCCCACCGCGCCCGCGGCGACGCCGGGCCGCGGGGTCAGGATCCGTGCCGGCCGCGCTCCAGTGCGTCCAGCCGGGCGCTGATCCTCCACAGCTCGGGGGCACGGCCGCGAGCTGTGCCTCCACCCGGGTGGACGTCGGCGCGGGTCAGCGGCCCCGGACCGCCACGTCACCACTGCTGGCCTCGACCGCGACGGTCCTGGCGGACGCGGCGTCGGTCGGCACCTCGATCTCCTGGTCACCCGAGCTCGTCGCGACGTCCAGCCGGTACGGCCCGCCCCCGGTCGGCAGAGTCAGCTCCACGTCCCCGCTGCTGACGTCGACGTCGACCTCGTCCGGCGCCGTGGCGAAGTCGAGCGTGACCTCGCCGGAGGACGCGGTCGCGGCGACCGCCGCACTGTCCAGGCCCGCACCGGTGATCGACCCGGAGCTGGACTCCACGACGAGCGGCCCGCCGACCTCGGACAGCTCGACGTCACCGCTGGACACCCGGATCGTGGTCGACCCGGCCCGCACGCCGCTCGCCTGCACGTCACCGGAGCTGGTGGTGAGGTCGAGCGCGAACCCGTCCGGGACGCGGACCTCTTAGTCGATCTCGCAGCTCAGGCCCCACCACCGGGAGCACTCGGCCGCGATCGTCACCCCGTCGCCGGTGGAGTCCTCGCTGAACGTCGGCTCGCCCCACCCCTGGACGCGGACGGTCCGCCGGATCTCCACCCGGGCCCCGTCGCCCTGGACGAGCGACAGGTCGCCGTTGCCGATGTCGACGGTCAGCCGCGGTTCCCGGGCGTCGAGGACGAGCGTCTCCTCCTGCAGCCTGGGGGGAGCGAGCTCTGCGGCCACGGCGACGCCCCCGACCAGGAGCGCCGCAACGGCGAGCAGCCCGCCGACCGCGATGGGCAGCCTGCGCGACCGTGTCCTGTCCCTGCTCGGCGGCCCGGGCCGGAGGTCGGTCGGTTCGGTCATGTGCGTTCCCCCGGTTCCCCCTGCGCGCCGTCCCCGCGCCGCCCGTCGCGACCGTACCGCCGGCCCGGTCCGTCACTGCGAGGGCAACCAGGCCTCCAGCCGCCGCAGCGCCTCGGTGACGTCCTCGGTGGCACCCGCGCAGGAGAACCGGATCCACCGGCCCCCGTCCACGGGGTCGAAGTCGATGCCCGGGGCGACGGCGACGCCGGTCTCGGCGAGCATCCGGTAGGTCAGGTCCATCGAGTCCGTCGTCAGGTGCGACACGTCGGCGTAGACGTAGAACGCGCCGTCGGCCGGCGCGAGCCGGGTGATGCCCATCCGGGTGAGGCCGTCGAGCAGGAGCCCGCGGTTCACGGCGTAGCGCGCCACGTGGACGTCCGCCTCGGTGTAGCTGGCCTCCTCGAACGCACCGAGCGCCGCCCGCTGCGCGAGGGTGGGAGGGCAGATCGTGAAGTTGCCGGTGAGGCAGTCCGCGGCCCGCAGCAGCCGGGTGGGAAGCAGCAACCAGCCCAGCCGCCAGCCGGTCATCGAGAAGTACTTGGAGAAGGAGTTGACGACGATCGCCTCGCGCGAGGTGCTCCACGCCGACGACGTCGCCGGTGCGCCGTCGTAGGAGATGCCGTGGTAGATCTCGTCGCTGATCAGCTGCACGCCGGTGCGTTCGCAGTGCTCGGCCAGCGCGGCGAGCTCGACCGGGTCGAGCACGGTGCCGGTCGGGTTGGCCGGGCTCGCGACGATCAGGCCCTGGACGGGCTCGTCGAGGGCCTCCAGCATCGCCACGGTGGGCTGGTACCGGGTCTCCGGGCCGCACGGCAGGTCGACGACCTCGCAGCCCAGTGCCGAGAGGATGTTGCGGTAGCAGGGATAGCCGGGACGGGCCATCGCCACCCGGTCACCCGCGTCGAACGCGGACAGGAACGCGAGCAGGAACCCGCCCGACGAGCCGGTGGTCAGAACCACCTGGTCGGCGGGCACCTCGAGGCCGTAGGTGCGGGCGTAGTGCCCGGCGACCGCGGCCCGCAGCTCGGGGATGCCGAGCGCCTCCGTGTAGCCGAGGACGTCGCCGGCCAGGGCATCCGTCGCGGCGGCGCGCACCGCGGCCGGCGCCGGGGTGGACGGCTGGCCCGCCGAGAGGTTGACCAGGTCGCCGTGGGTGCGCCGGCGCTCTCCCGCCGCGGCCCAGACGTCCATGACGTGGAACGGGGGGATGGCGGCCCGGCGGGCGACCGCGAGCCCCGGGGTGGTGGGATGCGTCGTCACGGACCCGAGCCTAGGAGCGCGCTCCCGGCCCGCGTACACCCGGGAAGTGGCAGGAAAGCCACGTTCCTGTCATACAGCGTCAGGAACGTGGCTTTCCTGTCGGACCGTCAGAGCAGGCTCGAGACCAGGTCCGTGGCGGAGAACAGGTCCGGGCCCGAGCGGCGCTCGCCGTTCGCGGCCTCCTCGTCCGCGGCCTCGTCGGAGTCGCTGTCGTCGGAGTCGCTGTCGTCCGAGTCGCTCTCGTCCGAGCCGCCGAGCAGGTCGAGGTCGCCGAGCCGGTCCAGGCCACCAAGCTGATCGAGTCCGCCCAGCTGGTCGAGGTCACCCAGCCGGTCCAGGTCACCGAGCTGCTCCAGGTCGAGGTGGATCGCGGCGCGGACCTCCTCGCCGTCCTCGTCGTGCGCGGCGCCGGACAGCAGGTCGAGGCTGATGCCGCCGTCGCGCCCGGGCAGCTCGATGCCGAGCAGGTCACGGACCTGCAGCTCGTCGAGGTTCAGGTCGACGGCCTCGTCGAGGTTGCCGGCACCCAGGTCGGACAGGACGGGCAGCTCGCCCAGCGTGTCCACGACGGGGAGCTCCTCGACCACGGGCAGCGAGTCGACGACCGACAGCTCCGGCAGCGAGTCCACGATCGGCAGCTGCTCGACCGCCGGCATCGAGTCCACGACCGGAAGCTCCGGCGCGGACAGCGCGTCCAGCGACGGCAGGCCGGGCAGCGCGCTGACCAGCGGCAGCGCGTCGAGCCCGGCGCCCTCCCCGCCCATCTCGAACAGGTCGAGGCCGACGCCCTGGAACTCGGTGCCGTCGGAGCCGGGGGCGTCCAGGCCGAGGCCGTCGAGGTTCAACCCACCGGCACCGAGCGCGTCCAGCCCTCCGAGGCCGAAGAGGCCCTCCTGGGTGTCGACGTGGACGCCCGCCTGGCGGGTGCCGTCGTCATCAGTCAGCGAGCCGCCCAGGTCGATCTCCGCGGCTGCGGCGGGCCCGGCGACACCGAACATGGCCATGGGTGCGCCCAGGACGCCGACGGCGGCCCGACCCGCGATGCGCCCGGCGCGGCTGGGAGCCGCGTGCCGGGGACGTGCGTTCTTCGTCATGCGTGTCCTCAAGTTGTTCTCTGGGGAGCGAGCGGAATGCGTTCCGCCCGGGCGGACCCACGAGAGCGGCCCTCACGGGGAGCGACGACACAGTGGATCTCTCCCGGGCAGCGTGACCTTGCCGTGTCCTCCGGCGGGCGGCAAGTCACTCTGAGCGAGCGTGTCGTGCGCCGAAAGGGTCAAAAGTAGGCATCACGCTCGACGTTCTTCGCCCATACAGCACAAGCCAGCGAAACTGGCGTCACCCGATCGGGTGGTGAATCGTAACCTCGACTCTCAGGTGGGATGCCGGCTACGGCGCGGGCACCGTGATCTCGCCGCGCTCGGCGCGCAGCGCGATGTCGGTCCGGTGGTGCGAGCCGGCCAGGTGCACGCCCTCGAGCCTGCGGTAGGCGTCCTGGCGCGCCGCCGTCAGGTCGGTCCCGGTGCCCACCACCGACAGCACGCGGCCGCCCGCCGACACCACCGCGCCGTCGTCGCGCCGCCGGGTGCCTGCGTGCAGCACACCCTCCCCGTCCGCGCCCGTGATGACGTCACCGAGCCGCGGTGTCCCGGGGTAGCCCTCGGCGGCCACCACCACGGTGACGGCCGCCGCGTCGGCCCACTGCAGCGCAGGCTCCTCCGCGAGCCGCCCGGTGGCCGTGGCGTGCAGCAGGCGGGCGAGCGGGGTGCGCAGCAGCGCCAGCACGACCTGGGTCTCGGGGTCGCCGAACCGGCAGTTGAACTCGATCACGGCGGGTCCGGCCGACGTCAGCGCCAGCCCGGCGTAGAGCAGTCCGCTGAACGGCGTGGCGCGGCGCACCATCTCCTCCGCGACCGGCGCCACGACCGTGCGCACGAGGTCGTCGGCCAGGGACGGCGAGGCCCACGGCAGCGGCGCGTAGGCCCCCATCCCGCCGGTGTTGGGGCCGCTGTCCCCGTCGCCGACGCGTTTGAAGTCCTGCGCGGGCAGCAGCGGCACCACGGTGGCCCCGTCCACGAGGCAGAACAACGACACCTCGGGACCGTCGAGGTAGGACTCCAGCAGCACGGGGTGGCCGTCGTCGAGCAGGGTGCGGGCGTGCGCGCGGGCGACCTCGAGGTCGGCGCTGACGACCACGCCCTTGCCCGCGGCCAGCCCGTCGTCCTTCACGACGTAGGGCGGGGTGAACCGGGCGAGCGCGGCGTCCAGGTGGGCCGGGTTGTCCACGATCTCCGACGTCGCGGTGTTCACCCGGGCCGCCGTCATCACGTCCTTGGCGAAGCTCTTGGAGCCCTCGATGCGGGCTGCCGCGGCGCTCGGGCCGAAGCAGGCCACCCCGGCGGCGCGGACCGCGTCGGCGACGCCCGCGACGAGCGGCACCTCGGGGCCGACGACGACGAGGTCGGCCTTCCAGCTGATGGCCAGCGCGGCCGCGGCCGCGGGATCGGTGACGTCGAGGCCGCGCTGCTCGGCCACGGCGGCCGTGCCCGCGTTGCCCGGGGCGCACGCGAGCGCCGTCACCTCGGGGTCCTGCGCCATGGCGAGGACGATGGAGTGCTCACGAGCACCGGATCCGACGACCAGGACGCGCACGACCGAGGATCGTAGATCCCGGCCGAAGTACCCCATACTCCGCGTCCGTCGTTCACCATGTGGACCAGGTCCCGACACCACCGGTGACCGTCCCGTCGCTCGACTGAGGAAAGGTGCGCGCATGCCATCCCCCATCCGAGGGCTCGCCGTGGCCGCTCTCACCACCATCGCCCTCGCCACCGCACCGGCGGCCGCCGCACCGGCGCTCGCCGACCCCGCCCCCCAGGAGCACGAGGCCGACGAGAGCGTGCTCGTGATCGGGCACCGCGGTGCGTCCGGCTACCGCCCGGAGCACACGCTGGCCTCCTACGAGCTGGCCGCCCGCATGGGCGCCGACTACATCGAGCCCGACCTGGTCACCACGGCCGACGGCGTGCTGGTGGCCCGGCACGAGCCGGAGATCGGCGGCACCACCGACGTGGCCGAGCATCCGGAGTTCGCCGATCGGCGCACCACCAAGACGATCGACGGCGTCGAGTACACCGGCTGGTTCACCGAGGACTTCACCCTCGCCGAGCTGAAGACGCTGCGCGCGGTCGAGCGCATCCCGGACATCCGGCAGGAGAACACGATCTACGACGGCCGCTTCGAGGTCCCGACGTTCGAGGAGGTGCTCGACCTGCGCGAACGGCTGTCGAAGGAGCTCGGCCGCGAGATCGGCGTGTACCCGGAGACGAAGCACCCCAGCTACTTCGCGTCCATCGACAAGCCGCTGGAGCCCGCGCTCGTCGACACGCTCACCGACGCCGGCCTGAACCGCCCGATCGCCCCGGTGTTCGTCCAGTCGTTCGAGACGACCAACCTGCGCAAGCTGAACGACGAGCTGCGCGTGCCGCTCGTGCAGCTGGTGGGCGGCTCGGGTGCCCCGGCCGACCTCGAGGCGATCGGCGACCCCCGCACGTACGCCGACCTCGTGACGCCCGCCGGCCTGGCCGACATCGCGACCTACGCCGACGGGATCGGGCCCGACAAGAACCTGGTGATCGGCCGGGAGGCCGACGGCAGCCTGGGCGAGCCCACCTCGCTCGTCGCCGACGCGCACGCCGAGGACCTGCTCGTGCACCCGTACACGTTCCGCAACGAGAACGAGTTCCTGCCCGCCGACCTGCGCAGCGGTGCCGATGACACGGCCTACGGCGACATCTTCGCCGAGTACGAGGCCTTCTTCGCCGCGGGCGTCGACGGCGTGTTCAGCGACAACCCGGACACCGCGGTCGCCGCCCGCGCGTCCCGGTAGCCCGTCCCCCGCGAGTCGCCCGCTTTCAACCCGCGAGTCGCCCGATTCCGACCCGCGAGTCGCCCGATTCCGACCGGCGAGTCGCCCGATTCGTGCCCCCACGACGGCGACTCGCGTGTCCGGAACGAGCGACTCGCGGGCGTCTCAGGCGTGGCGGAGGAAGGCCGTGAGCAGGTCCGTCGTCTCCCCGGGGCGTTCCTCGTGCGGGAAGTGGCAGGTCGCGGGCAGGACGTGCATCCGGTGGGCGGGACCGGCCCACCGCGCCGAGGCCGCGGCCGTGCTCACCAGCACGCACGGGTCGTCGGCGCCGTGCACCTGAAGCACCGGCACCACCGGACGGCGCGCCACCGCGGCGGCGAACCGCGGGCCCTCCGCGCGGAACTGCGACCGCAGCGCCCAGCGGTAGTACTCCATGGCGCAGTGCACCACGCCGGGCACCTGGATGGCCCGGCGGTAGCGGTCCGCGGCGTCGGCGAAGTCGTCGGAGGATGTCCACTCCGGCCCGGACCAGCCGCGCAGGATCTCCTCGACGCGCGCCCCGTCGTCGGCACGCAGCGTCCGCTCGGGCCACCGGGGCAGCTGGAACGCCGACGCGTAGCTCGCCGTCGCCCGGCCCTGGCCGCGCGGCTCGCGCACGATGGCGCTGCGCAGCGCCAACGGGTGCGGGGCGCCGATCGCGGTGAGCGAGCGCACCAGCCGCGGGTGCAGTGCGGTGACGGTCCATGCGACCAGGCCGCCCCAGTCGTGCCCGACGACGTGCGCCCGCGGCTCGCCCAGTGCCCGGATCAACCCGGCGACGTCACCGGCGAGCGTCCAGAGGTCGTACCCGCGTGGGGGCTTGTCGGAGTCGCCGTAACCGCGCAGGTCCACCGCCACTGCCCGGTAACCACGCTCGGCGAGCGCATCGAGCTGGTGCCGCCACGCCCACCAGAACTCCGGGAAGCCGTGCAGCAGCACCACGAGCGGACCGCCACCGTCGCACTCCGCGACGTGCAGCCGGATGCCGTTCGCGGAGAGCGCGCGGTGGACCCAGGGCCCGGGCAACCGGACCGACGACGGGTCCGGACCGGCCGGGCGCACGTGCTCAGCGCGTGGTGCCGCGGTGTGCGCCACTCAGCTGGTGCGGCGGAACGCCGTCGGAGTCGGGCCTGCCGCGGTGCGACAGCACCTGCGCCGACTCCCGCAGGCTCTCGATCGTGCGCTCCGGCTTGCGGATCTTGCGGACCCGCCGGTAGCCGAGGAGCCCGAAGAGCCCGGCGGCGAGGAGCATCACACCGAAGACGATCGCGAACGCCGCCGACCGCGGCAGCCAGATGGCCAGCAGCTCGCCGAGGGCGAAGAACGCGAAGAACAGGCTGAACAGCAGGATCACCAGCGCGACGATGAAGAAGAGGCTGCCCTGCAGGCCCTTCTTCACCTCCTTGGTGATCTCGAGGCGCGCGAGTTCGACCTCGGCGCGCACCAGGGTGGAGACGTGGGCGGTCGCCTCGCGGACGAGACCGCCGATCGACTGCTCACCCACCGACTTCGCCGGCTCCGGCGAGAGCGGGATCGAGGGCAGCACGGGCGGAACGTCCGCGCCGCTGGAGCTGGTCGGGCTGGCCACCGCGGTCCTCCTGCACGAGCTGCTCGGGTGTCGATGATCGGGTCGCCATCCTTCCACGACGGCCCCCCCGATGCCCGATCAGGAGCACCGGGCGCGCCGCGGCGTCAGCCCGACGGGGTGCTTCTGTCGTCGTCCGGGGTGTCGTCGTCGCCATTGGCGGCGTGCACCCGGCCGCGCCGCACGAGCAGGGCTGCACCGATGATCGACGCGGCGGCGGAGGCGACCAGCACGGCGGCCTTCGCCGTCTCGAGCAGCGGGCCCTGGTCGGCCAGCGACAGCTCGGCGATGAGCAGGCTGACGGTGAACCCGACGCCGCCCAACATCGACACGGCCGCGAGGTCGCGCCAGCTCAACCCGCGGGGGCGGGACGCGGGCGTCAGGCGGATCACCAGCCACGACGAGCCGAAGATGCCGACGATCTTGCCGAAGAGCAGGCCCACGACGACGCCGAGCGCCACCGGCTCGTTCACCACGGCGCGCAGGGCCTCGGCACCGATCGGGACGCCCGCGGCGAACAGCGCGAACACCGGGACGCACAGCCCGGCAGACCACGGCTGCAGCCGGTGCTCCAGCCGGAGTGCGGGCGCGTACTCCTCGCCGCGGTCGGCGCGCACCCGGGTCAGGAGTCCCAGCAGCACGCCGGCGATCGTCGCGTGGATCCCGGCTTCGTGCACCGCGATCCAGGTGGCCACCCCGAGCGGCACGTAGATCCACCACGCCCGCACCCGCTTGCGCTGCAGCCACCAGTAGAGCGCTGCGGCCAGCACCACGGCACCGAGCGCGAGCAGGTCGAGGCCGGAGCTGAACAGCACCGCGATGACGACGATCGCCCCGAGGTCGTCGGCCACGGCGAGGCCCAGCAGGAACACCCGCGCGCCCACCGGCAGCGCGGACCCGGCGAGGGCCAGCACGCCGAGGGCGAACGCGATGTCGGTGGCCACCGGGATCGCCCACGCCTGCTCGAAGCCCGGCGAACCCCAGCTGACGGCGAGCGCGAGCCCGGCCGGGACGATCATGCCGCCGAGCGCGGCGGCCACCGGGAGCAGCGCCTGGCTCTTCGAGGACAGCTCGCCGATCACGAGCTCGCGCTTGAGCTCGAGCCCGACGACGAAGAAGAAGATGGCGAGCAGACCGTCGGTCGCCCACTCCGCGAGGGTGAGGTCGAGGTGCAGCGCCGCCGGGCCGACCACCGTCGTCCGCATCGCCTGATAGGCCTCAGCCCACGGCAAGTTGGCCCAGATCAGGGCGATCGCCGTGGCGACGAGGAGGACAATCCCGCCGACGGTCTCGGTGCGCAGGTACCGCGCGAACTCGTTGACGGGGGTGGTGAGGCGGCGAGCGTTCACGGGCGGCTCCGATGATCGCAGGGTCGGCAACGACGTTGCCGACCAGACTTCCCGGCGCACCTCGCGGAGACCCTAACCCAGATCGCGGACCGCCACCGGCCTTGCGAGATCCGCCACACTTCCCCCCGAGGCGCCGCGACCCGGACTCGCCCGCATCCGGACCCCGAGTCGCGGAGGGGACGCGCCCGACCCGCGTGAGTCGGGCCGAACGGGCCCGCGAGTCGGGCGGTTCGGACCCGCGAGTCGTGCGCCCGCGAGCCGGGGCAAGGGCCGAGGGGGAAGCCGCGCGGCCCGCCCTCAGTCCTCGGGCCGGGCGCGGAGCCGCTTGACCTGCCCCCGCCGCGTCTTCGCGTCCAGGCGCCGGCGCTTCGCCCCCGCGGACGGCCGCGTGGGCCGCCGCTTCGGCGGGTCGGCCGCGGTCGCCTCGCGCAGCGCCAAGGCAAGCCGTTCCCGGGCCGCCTCCCGGTTGCGCAGCTGGCTGCGGTGCTCGGACGCGACGACGGTGAGCACCCCGTCGACCAACCTGTCCACGAGACGGGTCAGTGCCCGCTCACGGAGATGCTCGGGAACCGACGGGGACCGCGCCAGGTCGAACGACAGCTCGACTCGCGAGTCGGTGGTGTTGACGCCCTGCCCACCCGGCCCGGACGCGCGCGAGAACCGCCAGTGCAGCTCACGGCCGGGCAGCACCAGCGGCCCGCGCACGGGGAGATCGCCGTCGGACACGCCTGCAGGATGCCCGACGGCGCCGCCCTCAGTCCTCCGACTTCCCGCTCTGCAGGCCCGCGGAGATGAGGTCCATGACCGACGAGTCGGCCAGCGTGGTGACGTCGCCCACCTCGCGGTTCTCCGCGACGTCGCGGAGCAGCCGGCGCATGATCTTCCCGGAGCGGGTCTTGGGCAGCTCGTCCACGACCATGATCTGGCGCGGCTTCGCGATCGGCCCGATCTCCTTGGAGACGTGGTCACGCAGCGCCTTGATCGCATCGGCGCCCTTGGCCTCGTCCTGGGCGATCCCGCCGCGCAGGATGACGAACGCGACGATCCCCTGGCCGGTGGTGGCGTCGGAGGCGCCGACGACCGCCGCCTCCGCCACGCTCGGGTGGCTCACCAGGGCCGACTCCACCTCGGTGGTGGAGATCCGGTGCCCGGACACGTTCATCACGTCGTCGACGCGGCCGAGCAGCCAGATCGCGCCGTCGGCGTCGTACTTGGCCCCGTCACCGGCGAAGTAGTAGCCCTGCTCCGCGAAGCGCGACCAGTACGTCTCCCGGTAGCGCTCCTCGTCGCCCCAGATCCCGCGCAGCATCGCCGGCCACGGCTTGTCGAGCACGAGGTAGCCACCGTTGCCGTGGCCCACCGGCTCGCCCGCGTCGTTGACGACCTCGGCGCTGATGCCGGGCAGGGTCCGCATGGCCGAACCCGGCTTGGCCGCGGTGACGCCGGGCAGCGGCGAGATCATGACCGCGCCGGTCTCGGTCTGCCACCAGGTGTCGACGATCGGGCAGTTGTCGCGGCCGATGTTCTCCCGGTACCACATCCAGGCCTCGGGGTTGATCGGCTCGCCGACGCTGCCCAGCACCCGCAGTGACGACAGGTCGTACTTCTCCGGGATCTCCTTGCCCCACTTCATGAATGTGCGGATCAAGGTGGGCGCCGTGTAGTAGATCGAGACGGCGTACTTCTGGATGATCTCCCAGTGCCGACCCTCGTGCGGGGTGTTCGGCGTGCCCTCGTACATCACCGACGTCGCCCGGTTGGCGAGCGGCCCGTACACGATGTAGCTGTGGCCGGTGACCCAGCCGATGTCGGCGGTGCACCAGTAGACGCTCTCGCCGGGCTTGTGGTCGAACACCGCGTTGTGCGTGTAGGCGCACTGGGCGAGGTAGCCGCCGGACGTGTGCAGGATGCCCTTCGGCTTCCCGGTGGTGCCGGAGGTGTAGAGGATGTAGAGCGGCTGCTCGGCGTCGAAGGCCTCGCAGGTGTGCTGGTCGGACTGGCGGTCGACGACGTCGTGCCACCACAGGTCACGGCCCTCGGTCCACGGCACGTCGGTCTCGGTGCGCTTCACCACCAGGACGTGCTCGATGGTCGAGGTGTCGGCCACCGCCTCGTCGGTGTTCTCCTTCATCGGGGCGGGCTTGCCGCGCCGGAACTGCCCGTCCGAGGTGATCAGCAGCTTGGCCTCGGCATCCTCGATCCGGGCCTTCAGCGCGCCCGGGGAGAACCCACCGAACACGACGCTGTGCATTGCGCCCAGCCGGGCGCACGCCAGCATGGAGAACACGGCCTCGGGGATCATGGGCAGCTGGATCGCCACCCGGTCACCGGCGCCCACCCCCAGCTCGGCCAGGGCGTTGGCCGCCTTGCACACCTCGCGCTGCAGGTCGGCGTAGGTGATGGTGCGGGTGTCGCCGGGCTCGCCCTCCCAGTGGAAGGCCACCTGTTCGCCTTGGCCCGCCTCGACGTGCCGGTCCACGCAGTTGTACGCGACGTTGAGCTTGCCGCCGACGAACCACTTGGCGAACGGGGCGTCCCACTGCACGACCTGGTCCCACTTCTGGTGCCAGTGCAGCCGCTCGGCCTGCTCGGCCCAGAACCCCTCCCGGTCGGCGTCGGCCCGGTCGTACCACTCGGCCGTGGCGTTGGCCTGAGCGGCGAACTCCTCGCTCGGCGGGAAGCTCCGGCTCTCGGTGGACAGGTTGCTCAGGGTCGGTTCCGCTGGTGTCGATCCCTCTGCGGCCATCTAGCCCTCCTGCTTCCGGGCGTACCCGGGCACCCCTGCCCGGGCCGCGCATTCATCGGGACAGACGCTAGTGCCCCGGATCACCCCACGCACCGTCACCTCCGGTCAGCCGAAGGCGACGAGCCGGACCGGTCGGCGGCCGGTGGACGGACGGTCGACCAGCGGTCGACCCGTCGCCGGGAGCGCCGCCCGCGGTGGCAGCATGCTCGGGTGACCCCGCGCAGCACAACCGATCCGCTGACGCCCCTGCTCGACCTGCCCGGCGTGTCCGAGGCCGTCACCGGCGCGCGCGATGCGCTGGTCGCGGTGCACAACCACCCGGTCAATCGGAGGGGCTGGCCGACGAGCGCGGCGGAGGCGAGCCTGCGGGCCGCTCGGGCCTCGGCGGCCCTGGACGGTGCGGCAATCGGCGCCGGTTCCACGGTGGACAGCCCGGTGCTCGCAGGCGCGGTCCGCGTCGCCGAGGAGTCGGGCAGGCTCCTCGGGGTGTGGCGGACGTCTCCGCTGCAGGCGCTCGCCCGCCTGCACGTCGTTGCCGCGGCGGATCTCGTTCCCGAGGAGCGCCACGACGCGGAGCTCGGCAGGCCGCGAGGGGGCGAGGGCGTGTCGGCCCGGCTCGGCCTGCTCGCAGACCTCGTGACGGGCGGCACGTCCGTTCCCGCCCCAGTGCTCGTCGCCGTGGTGCACGGCGAACTGCTCGCGCTCGCCCCGTTCCCGACGGCGAACGGCGTGGTCGCGCGCGCCGCCGCGCGGCTGACCGCCGTCGCCTGGGGCCTGGACCCGAAGGGGCTCGCTGTGCCGGAAGTGGGCCACCTGCGGCATGCGGCGGAGTACCGGAGGACGGCCGCGGAATTCGCCGAGGGCACGCCCCACGGGCTCGCCGCATGGCTCCTGCACTGCTGCGCGCAGTGGGAGGCGGGGGCACGGGAGGGCCAAAGCATCGCCGGCGCGCGGACATGAGGCGGGCGGTGCCCCCGTGAGGGAACACCGCCCGTCGAAGCGAGAAGATCGGATCCAGGCGTGCACTACGTGTCGTGGTAGTGGCCTCGGCGTGCGGCGTCCCGCGACGCAGGCCCACGACGACATGCCTCCCGCGGCGTGCTGTGCGTGGAGTTCCCGACCTTCTCGCACGGGCTGCTGAACGGGGTGGACGCTGCTTCTCTTCGCATCGCCCCTGGCCGACCAGGAGCCCGTGACCCCTTTGTAGCCCCGTGACCGGGACCACAGCAAGGGGTGAACCGCAGTGCACCGGTTCAGGTACGGAGGGTGGCGGTCAGGGCACCCCACCGAGGACTGGACGCGACAGCCGCCGGTGCCCGAACCAGCCCGCCCCCACCAACGCGGCCGCCACGACGATGCCGGCCGCCACGACGGGGGCGGGCGGCGCGGCGGGCCGGAACCGCAGCCGGACGGGATGGGCGAACGTGAGGATCGGCCAGCCGCGCAGCTCGGCCTCCCGCCGCAGCGCCCGGTCGGGGTTCACCGCGGTCGGGTGCCCCACGGCCTCCAGCAGGGGCAGGTCCGTGATGGAGTCGGAGTAGGCGCGGCAGTCCGCCAGCCGGTAGCCGCGCTCGTCGGCGATCCGCCGCGCTGCCTGCGCCTTCTCCTCGCCGTAGCAGTAGTACTCGATCTCCCCGGTGTACCGGCCGTCCGCCACCGTCATCCGGGTGGCGAGGCAGCGGTGCGCGCCGACGAGTGCTGCAATCGGCTCGACCACCTCCAGGCCCGACGCCGACAGCACGACCACCTCGTCCCCGGCCGCCCGGTGCTCCGCGATCAGGTCGGTTGCCTCGGCGTAGACCAGGGGCGCGACGATGTCGTGCAGCGCTTCGTCGACGATCGTCCGGATCTGCGCCACCTCCCACCCCGTGCACAGGGCCGACAGGCTGCGGCGCAGCGACTCCATGGTGTTCGCGTCAGCCCCGGAGAGCACGAGCAGCAACTGTGCGTAACCACTGCGGAGAGCGGCGCGCCTGGTGATCAACCCCTTCCGGAGGAACGGGCGACTGAACGCGAGCGCGCTCGATCCAGCGATGATCGTCTTGTCGAGGTCGAAGAACGCGGCGGCCCCGGACGGCGTCGACGACGGGGTCGGGGGACGGGGCGGGAGCGCACCGGACACGTCCGAGGAGCTTGCCAGAAAGCGCTTCGAAACCCGGACGGCGGCGTCCCGCTGCGGGTCCGTGCACAGATCGTGTCTCGAGGGACGCGCGTTGCGGCCCCGCACGGGCTACAGTTGGAGGTGCCCGGTCGTGTCCGGGCCAGGTTCAGCTCGACCCCCCGGAGCTGAACCGACGACGGCCCCCGCCAATCCCCCCTGGCGGGGGTCGTCCCATTGGATGCCCGCCCTCCGGTCAGCACGGAGCGTCGGATCCGCCGCCTCTGCCGGTCAGCAGTTGCTCACTTCCCGTCACCCTCACCGGTCGGTCAGGCGCGCTTGCATACGGCCGTCCGAGCCTTCGGCTCGCTACCCGTCGTGACGGCCCAGCGCCGGCAGTCGGCGTGCTCCGCCGACGCGATGCATCCGGCGAGCACACCCGTGGCACCGACGGGTCTGGTCGGCCGCCGACGCGAGGGCGCCCGCTCCCCCGAGATCGGCGGCGGCGCGAAGCACGCCAGCATGCCCGACACCACCGACATCGCTGACCCGGTCGAAGCGTTCCGCGCCACGTTGTCCACATCGTCCACCGGTTGTCCACAGCTTCGCGATCGGTCCGTCCCACCGCCCTCCCGCACCCCACCCTGAGATCGCCACTCCAGCCGGAGCGGCGTACCGAGGGAGGCGGCTGTGCAACGAAACGGGGCCGTACAGGAGAGCGCCGACGGGCGACGCGGGCTGGTCATGGTGTCGGATCCCGAGCTGCTCGACACGATCCTCCGGTTGGCGGCGGCCGCCGGGTGCGAGCTGCACCGCACGGTCGACGCCACGCAGGCCAGGGCGCACTGGCCACGCGCCCCGCTCGTGCTGCTCGACGCCCACGCCGCTCAGCAGTGCGCGCTCGCCGGCCTGCCCCGGCGCGCCGAGGTCGTCGTCGCGGTCCGCGGTGAGCCGCCGCCGGTCATCTGGCGGCACGCCGTCGCGGTCGGGGCCGAACACGTCATCTCGCTGCCCGAGGCCGAGTCGTGGCTCGTCGCGGCGCTCACCGAAGCGGCGGAGGGTTCGCGTCCCGGTGGCGCGGTGCTCGCCGTGGTCGGCGGCCGGGGCGGGGCCGGCGCGTCCGTGTTCTCCGCAGCGCTGGCCGTCACCGCGGTCCGCGACGGGGCGCGCGTGCTCCTCGTCGACTGCGATCCGCTCGGCGGCGGGCTCGACCTCGTGCTGGGCGCGGAGGACCTCGGCGGGCTGCGGTGGCCCGAGATCGGCGTCGGCGACGGGCGGGTGCCTGCCGCGGCGCTGCACGCGGCGCTGCCGGCACCCACCGTGGGTCGCCGCGGCGAGGGCGAGCTGGCGGTCCTGTCGTGCGATCGATCCCCGCACGGGCCGTCGCCGGTCGCCGTCCGGTCCGTGCTCGAGGCGGGCCGCCGCTCCGGCGACACCGTCGTGTGCGACCTGCCCCGCTATCCCACAGAGGCCGCGGTCACGGCCCTCTCGGCCGCCGACCTGGCAGTGCTCGTGGTACCCGCCGACGTGCGCTCGTGCGCGGCGGGGGCCAGGGTCGCGGCCGTCCTCGCCGAGCACGGTGGCCGGGTCCGGCTCGTGGTGCGCGGGCCCGCGCCCGGCGGCATCGACGCGGCCGAGGTGGCCAGAGCGGTGGGCCTGCCGCTGCTCGCGGCGATGCGCCCGGAGCCGGGCCTGTCCCGCGCGCTGGAGCAGGGCACCGCCCCGGGCCGGCCCAGAGGGCCGCTCGCCGCTGCCGCTCGCACCGTCCTGACCGAGCTGCGCGTCGTCACGGGCACGGGGGCCGCGTCGTGACGGCGCTCGCGGTGTTCCCCGGCCCGGACCATCCTCCAGGATCACCGTCGGCGGCGGCGCTGGTCGATCGGGTGCGCTCCCGGCTCGCCGCCTCCGGCGGCGAGATCAGCCCGGCTGCCGTCGCCTCGGCCGTCCGCGCCGAGTCCGGTGGGGTGGCATCCGACCTCGACGTGCTGTCCGCGCTGCGGGTGCTGCGCCAGGAGTTCGTCGGCGTGGGGCCCCTCGACGACCTCCTGCGCGATCCGCGCACCACCGACGTGCTGGTGTGCGGGCCCACATCGGTCTGGGTCGACCGGGGGTCCGGGCTGGAGCCCACCGGCGTGCGGTTCGCCGACGACGCGGCGGTGCGGAGGCTCGCCCAGCGGCTCGCCATCGCGGCCGGGCGGCGGCTCGACGACGCGAGCCCGTACGTCGACGGGTGGGTGGCGGAGGCGGGCGTACGGCTGCACGCCGTGCTGCCACCGGTGGCCGCCGACGGCACCTGCCTGTCGCTGCGGGTCCTGCGTCCCGCCGCCCACGATCTCCCCGCGCTGCGGGCGCTCGGCACCGTTGACGCCACCGGCGAGGCACTGCTGCGGGCCGTGCTCGCCGCGCGCCTGGCGTTCCTGGTGTCCGGCGGCACCGGCACCGGCAAGACCACGATCCTGGCCGCCCTGCTCAGCGCCGTCGACCCCCGCGAGCGGATCGTCTCGGTGGAGGACGCCGAGGAGCTCCGGCCCCGGCATCCGCACGTGGTGCGGCTCGTCGCGCGCCCGGCCAACATCGAGGGCGCAGGCGGCGTGGTGCTCCGCGACCTCGTGCGCCAGGCGCTGCGGATGCGCCCGGACCGCCTCGTCGTGGGCGAGGTGCGCGGGCCGGAGGTCTGCGACCTGCTCGCCGCGCTCAACACCGGGCACGACGGCGGTGCGGGCACCCTCCACGCCAACTCCGCTCGCGAGGTGCCCGCCCGGATGGAGGCGCTCGCCGCCACCGGTGGTCTGCCACGGGCGGCCCTGCACAGCCAGCTCGCCGCGGCCGTCCAGGTGCTGTTGCACATGCGCAGGCTGGCGTCCGGGGCGCGGGTCCTCGACGTCGTCGGAGTGCTGACCCGCGACGCGGCGGGCGTCGGCGTCCGGCCGGTGTGGACCCGCACGGGCGGGTGGACGGGCGAGCGCGACGACCTGGCGACGCTGCTCACCGACCGCGGGGTGGGGGTGCCGTGGTGAGCGCGCTCGCCTGCCTGGCGCTGGCCGCGGCGGCGTGCTGCGCACCCGTGCCCGCGGCGGCGCGGTTACGCGCGCTCTGGCCGACACCGGCGCGGCGGTGGCCCGGACCGCGTTCGCTGGCCGGACCGGTCGTGCTCGGTGCGGTCGCCGGCGCCGTGCTCGCCGGACCGGGCGGAGCGGTGGCCGGCGTGCTGCTCGCCGTCACGTTGCGGCACCGCAGGGCCCGGGCACGGGCGACGAGCGCGGCGGCGGCGGCATCGAGCGAGTTGGCCGACGCGGTGGGCCGCATCGCGGAGGAGCTGCGGGCGGGGAGCCACCCGGCCGCGGCACTCGCGGGCGTGCGCGCCGACGGTCCGTTGGCACAGGAGATCCTCGCGCCGGCCGCGGCGGCCGCCCGGCTCGGCGACGGTGTAGCGGCGGCCCTGCGGCGGGGCGCTGGCGAGCCGGCCCACGTGGGCGGCGACGTCGAACGGGTCGCGCTGGCCTGGACCTTGGCCGAACGGCACGGCATTCCGCTCGCCGAGCTGCTCGGGCGGGTGCACGAGGACATCCGGTGGCGCGTGCGCTTCGGGGCCACGGTCCGGGCCCAGCTCGCCGGGCCGCGGGCCACCGCGACAATCCTCACGGCGCTCCCGCTGCTCGGCATCGGCCTCGGGCAGCTGGTTGGGGCCGACCCGATCGGTGTGCTCCGCGGCGGCGCCCTGGGGCAGGTCCTCCTGGTCGTCGGCGTCGCGCTGGCGGCAGCAGGCATGGCCTGGGCCGAGCAGATCCTCCGGGCGGCGGTACCCCGATGATCACCGGTACCGCGCCGATCGTGGCTGCGACCGCACTCCTCCCCGTCACCGGCGCCCATCCCCGGGCCGTCCCCCACGCCGTGCTCGCCGCGGTGCTCCTTGCCGCGGCCCTGCTCGTCGTCGGCGGACGTCCCGCTCGCGCCCGGCTGCGCGTCCTGAACGCGCCGGCACCGCACGCCGCGCAGGCCACGCCGGTCCGCCCGCTGCGCGCTCCGTTCGTGGCCGTGGGCGCGCTGGCGGTCGGAGTGTTCGGTGCGGTCGTCGGAGGGGCGGTGCCGGGGATCGTGCTGGCCGCTGCCACCGCCGGGGTGGGCGGCTACGTCGCCCACCGGGGCGGCGCCCGGCCCGGGCCGGTCCAGGAGCAGGCAGGCGAGCTGGCAGGCAGTTGGGAGCTGCTCGCGGTGTGCCTCGAGTCCGGTCTACCCGTCGCCGCGGCGGTGTCGGCGGCGGCCGAACCACTCGACGGCTCGGTGGGCGCGCTCCTGCGACGTGTGTCCGGGCTGCTCGAGCTCGGCGCCGATCCGGCGGGCGCCTGGCAGGGCGCCGAGGAGGTCCCCACCCTTGCGACGTTCGCCAGGGCGGCCGGGCGGTCGGCGGGCACCGGCGCTGCGCTCGCCCAGGTGGCGCGCGCCGAAGCCGCTCGCATCCGGGCCGAGCTCCTCGACTCCGCCCAGTCGAAGGCCCAGCGGGCCGCGGTGCTCGTCGCCGGCCCGCTCGGACTGTGCTTCCTGCCCGCATTCCTCGTCCTCGGGATCGCCCCGGTCGTCATCGGCCTGGCGAGCGAGGCACTGGCGCAGTGGTGAGCACCGCGCCCGACACGAGAAGGAAAAGGAGATCATCATGTCCCGTTCCACAGCACCCGTCCTGCAGGCCCTCGCGTTCCGGTTGCGCAGGCTGCGCGCGGACGACTCGGGGATGAGCACCGTCGAGTACGCGATCGGCACGGTGGCGGCCGCCGCCTTCGCCGCCGTGCTCTACGCCGTCGTCACCGGCGAGAACGTCGTCGGTGCGCTCACCGAGCTCGTGGAGCGCGCCCTGTCGGCGACCTTCTGATGGGCGGGAGAGCGCCGGCCGGCAGCCGGCGGCCCGTCCGGCGCTCTCCCCTCCGGAGCGTCCGGGCCGGTCGCGGTGGGCGCGACCGGGGTGCCGTTTCGGTGGAAGCCGCGCTGGCCCTGTGCGGTCTCGCGGTCTTCCTCGCGCTCGCGGTAGGGACGATCGTCACGGTCACCGGATCGATCCGCTGCGTCGACGCGGCTCGCGAGCTCGCACGCCTGGCCGCCCGGGGCGAGCCCGAGCGGGGACGCGCCGTCGCCGCCGAGCTCGCGCCGAGCGGTGCGCGTCTGGAGCTGATGCGCGAAGCGGACGTCGTGGTCGCCGTGGTGTCGGCCGACGTGCTTCGTCCGATCCCGCTGCGGATCGGCGGGCGGGCGGTCGCCGCGCTCGAACCCGGGGCGGAGGCGACATGAGCCGGCCACCGGAGCAACGTGCAGGCGAGACTCGGGGCCCGGCCGGGGGCGACTCGCGGTGGTCGGCCGACGACGGGGTCGCCACGGTGTGGGCGGCCGCCGGCGTTGCGGTGATCGCCGTCGCGCTCCTGGTCGGGCTGCATCTCGGGGCCGCCGTCGCGGCCCGGCACCGCGCCGAGGCCGCCGCCGACCTGGCCGCGCTCGCCGCAGCGGGCCTCGCGGCGCAGGGCGCCCCGGCCGCGTGCGCACGGGCTGGGGAGATCGCCGCTGCGATGGAGTCCGTGGTCGCCGGATGCGCGCTGTCGGGATGGGACGCGCTCGTGGAGGTCCACGTGGACGTCCCCCTCGCCTTCGTCGGCGGCGGCACCGCGGTCGGCCGCGCCCGCGCAGGGCCCGCCGCACACGAGCCGGACGCTCCCGGTGCCCTCGCCCCGGCCGGCCGGCGCCGTATGGTCACTCCGGGCGGAGGAGGACGTGCCCCGTCCGGGGGACGCATTGCCATCGCGATGCGCCGCCCGGCGACAGGGCGAGACCTCTCGCCCTCACCAGGGCCGGAAAGCCCTGGTGCCGCCGGCCGAGACGCACCGGCGCCCCGCCGACGGCGAGCGGTCGATCCGCGTGGACGGGCGGGCCCGCTGCGCCGCGCCCGGGCGCACAGGCCGGCCGGATCGGCCGCCCGACGACTCGGCGCAGTACCGCAACGCTCGTCGTGGCGACCGGACCGATGGGCGACCACCACTGGCGACGCAGAGGATGTGCGCGCCTACTGGACGTGGCCCCGGGCGGCTCCGGCCCCCGGAACCACGAACTCGCTCCCCAGACTGCGGTGGGGCCGGTGCGTTCCCCCGACGCCCACCCCGAACCCGGTTCCATCGCGCTCCGGCCGCTGCCGGCCGGCCCGGCCCCCGACGTGGCCGGCCGGCGGCGGCCCGATCCGGCGGCTACTGCCGCTGCGGGGATCCCGCCGGCGGCCGCGACAGCGCAGCCAGGACGACGTCGAGCACCACCACCGCACCCGCCTTGTCCAGTGGCGCGTTGCCGTTGCCGCACTTCGGCGACTGCACGCAGGACGGGCAGCCGGTGCGGCACTCGCAGTCGCGGATCGCGGCCCGGGTGGCCGCCAACCACCGGGCGAGCACCGCGTGGCCGCGTTCGGCGAAGCCCGCGCCACCGGGGTGCCCGTCGTGGACGAACACCGTGGGCCGTCCCGTGTGGGGGTGCAGCGCCGTGGACATCCCCCCGATGTCCCAGCGGTCGCAGATGGCGAACAGCGGCAGCAGGCCGATGGCGGCGTGCTCGGCGGCGTGCAGGGCCCCGGGGATCCGCGCGGGCGGGATCCCGGCGTCGACGAGCGCCGCGTCGTCCACGTCGTACCAGACTCCGCGGGTGCGCAGGGTCTGCTCGGGCAGGTCGAGCGGCACCGTCTCCAACACGGTGCCGTCGGGGGTCCGCCGCTGGTAGGCCACCACCTGCGAGGTCACCGTCACCTCGCCGAACGACACCCGCACCACGCCGTGGTCGCGATGCGCCAGCACTCGCGCCACCTCGACGTCGGCCGTGGAGCGCGCATCGGTGCGCCAGTCCGGGTCGGCGGGCCGCACCAGCGCGACCCCGGCGTCGAGGTCGAGCTCCTCCACGAGGTAGCTCTCCCCCCGGTGCAGGTACACGGCTCCGGGGTGGGCGGTGGCCGGGGCCGACGGGCCGTCCACCGTGCCGAGCATCCGGCCGGTGTCCGCCTCCACCACGGCGACCTGGCCGAGGCCCGACCCGCGGATGTCCACGGAGCCCGCCGGGCGCTCCCGCGTGGACGGCCAGAACCAGCCGGTCGGCCTGCGGCGCAGGGCGCCGTCGCGCACGAGCTCGTCGAGCACGGCCTCGGCGGGCGCCCCGCCGAACACCTCGGCCACGTCGCGTTCGGTGAGCGGCAGCTCGGCCGCGGCGCACACGAGCTGGGGGCCGAGGACGTACGGGTTCTGCGGGTCGAGCACACAGCCCTCCACCGGGGCGCCCAGCAGGGCCTCGGGGTGGTGCACGAGGTAGGTGTCCATCGGGTCGTCCCGAGCCACGAGCACCACCAGGGCCTCGTCGCGCGCCCGGCCCGCCCGGCCGGACTGCTGCCAGAACGAGGCCCTCGTGCCCGGGAACCCGGCCACCACCACGGCGTCGAGCCCGGCGATGTCCACCCCCAGCTCGAGGGCGTTGGTGGTGGCGACGCCGAGCAGCTCACCGCTGATCAGGGCCGCCTCCAGCGCGCGGCGCTCCTCGGGCAGGTAGCCGCCCCGGTAGGCGGCCACCCGGCCCGCGAGGTCGGCGTCGACGTCGGCCAGCAGCCGCTGCGCTCCGAGTGCGGTCACCTCCGCGCCCCGGCGGGAGCGTACGAACGCGAGCGTCCGGGCCCCCTCCACCACGAGGTCGGCGAGCATCCGGGCGGCCTCGGTGCCCGCGGCCCGGCGTACCGGAGCGCCGTTCTCACCCGACAGCTCGGGCAGCAGCGGCGGCTCCCAGAGCGCCACGATGCGGGCCGCGGCGGGCGAACCGTCCTCGGTCACCGCCACCACCTCGCGGCCGGTGAGGCGGGAGGCGAAGGCCGCGGGACCGGCCACGGTGGCCGACGCGAGCACGATCGTGGGCCGCGACCCGTAGCGGGCGCACACACGCAGCAGCCGGCGCAGCAGCAGGGCCACGTGCGAGCCGAACACGCCGCGGTAGGTGTGGCACTCGTCCACCACCACGAACCGCAGCTTCCGCAGGAACGCGGCCCACCGGCCGTGGGCGGGCAGCACCGAGCGGTGCAGCATGTCCGGGTTGCTGAACAGCCACCGGCCGTGCCGGCGCGCCCAGTCGCGGGCCTCGGCCGGCGTGTCGCCGTCCAGCGGCGCCGTCCGCACGCCGGGGAGGCCGAGCGCGTCGACCGCGCGGAGCTGGTCGGCGGCGAGCGCCTTCGTCGGCGACAGGTAGAGGGCCGTGGCGCGGGGCTCCTCGGCGAACCGGGCGAGCACGGGGAGCTGGTACGCCAGCGACTTCCCGGACGCCGTGCCGGTGGCCACCACCACGTCGTGGCCGGCGTGGGCCAGCGAGGCCACCTCGGCCTGGTGGCTCCACGGGGCGGTCACGCCGCGGCCGACGAGCGCCTCGCGGACGTCCGCCGGCACCCACTCCGGCCAGTCGACCGCGTGCCCCGCGCGCTCGGGCAGCCGCACGGCGTGCCGCAGCGGACTGTCGACGTCGCTGCTGTGCAGCTCGTCGGGCGCTCCGGCCAGGCGATCGAGGGCGGTTTCGTCGACGGCCGACCCGGCCAGCACGCGACGCAGCAGGAGTGCGCCGCGGCCGGTCGCCGGCGCAGCGCCGACCGTCCGACCGCTCCCGATACCCACGGTGTCCGAGGTTGGCACACCGGGCCGACACTCAGCCCAGGGCCTGCACCGTCGCGGTCGCGATCGCGTTCAGCTCCTGGCGGGCGGCCTCCCAGCCCGGTCCGCGCGGCACGCGGGTCAGCAGCGCCACCACGAAGCGCTGCTCGGCTCCGACCGCGCCGGTGCTGTGGAGGTAGTACTGCCCGCTGAAACAGCACATCCAGCCCTGCTTCGCCACCGCACCGGGCCCCTCCGGCCCGGCCACCGCCGGGGCGAGCAGGCCGTACGCCTGGTCGAAGCCGTCCCCTGCGACGGTGGGCGCCGCGGCCATCGCCGAGATGAGCAGTTCGCGGTCGGTGTCGGGCATCTCGTCGAGGATGTGCTGCCAGATGCGCACCGTGTCGGCGGCCGGCACGGACATCTCGCCCCACTGCGACGGGTCGCGCGGCGCCGAGGTGCCCTCGAGACCCAGCCGCGAGCTCAGCCGCCCGGCTGCGCCCGCCCCGTCGAACCGCGTCCACAGCATGTTCATCGCGCTGTCGTCGCTCGGGCCGAGCGCGCGGCGGACGAGGTCGAGGTCGGCGTCGGACACGGCGAGCCCTTCGAGGTGCCTGCGGTCCAGCATGTCGACGATCACGACGACCTTGGACAGCGACGCGGTGTAGTACGGCTCTGTGCCACGGCTGCCGACGGCGGTCTCCCCGGTGGCGCGGTCGTGGACGGCCACGGCCAGCTCGGTGGCCGGGGCGGCGGCGCTCTCGGCGGCCTGCACGGCGGCGGCGGCCAGCCCGGTCAGCGGCTCGGGCGGCGCGGGGGGGACGGCCGGGCCGGGCGCCTCGAGCAACCGCGGGCCGGACGCCGCGGCGGCGGGCGCGAGCGGTTCGACCGGGACGCGGTCGGCGACGAACCGGCTGAGTACGGCGCCGCTGCCGTCGCCGGACGTGGCGATGATGGGCACCGCGAGCAGCAGCGCGAGCGCGCACGCGGCACTGAGCAGGCGCCACCTGCGCATGTGGGCGCGTCGCGTCACACTGGCATCACGAGCGATCCCACGAAAAAGTTCGCACTGCACAGATCTGGCCGCATTTCGTGATGAGATCGTAATCTTTACGCAATGCATCCCCTCCGCTGCGGGCGGTTGTGCGATCTACCTCATACACTGCACGCGCCTGCACCGGTCCGACCTGCGGTGACGGGTGTTGTCGAGACGCCAGGGTTGTCGTCTGCGTGCCCTGGCCCGGTATTTCACTGAACCAGGAGGACGGATGTCCGTGCCCACCCCCGCCGAGAGCATCACGCTCGAGGCGAGTGACTACACCATCGTCGGTGTGGTCGCGGTGGTCGCGCTCGCCGCCCTGGCCATCGGCTACGTACTGCTCCGGGAGGTCCTCGCCGCAGGCGAGGGCACCTCGAAGATGCAGGACATCGGCCGAGCGGTCCAGGAAGGCGCCGCGGCGTACCTCAACCGCCAGTTCCGCACGCTCGGCGTCTTCGTCGTCATCGTGTTCGTCCTGCTCTTCGCGCTCCCAGCGGAGGACATGGGCGAACGAATCGGGCGGTCCATCTTCTTCGTCATCGGCGCGGTCTTCTCCGCCACCATCGGCTACCTCGGCATGTGGCTGGCCACGCGCGCGAACATCCGGGTGGCAGCGGCCTCCCGCGAGGCGGGCGGCCGGGAGAAGGCCATGCGCGTCGCGTTCCGCACGGGCGGCGTCGTCGGCATGTTCACCGTCGGCCTGGGCCTGTTCGGCGCGGCCGTGGTGGTGCTGGTCTACGCGGGCCAGGCCCCGCGCGTCCTCGAGGGCTTCGGCTTCGGTGCCGCACTGCTCGCCATGTTCATGCGTGTCGGCGGCGGCATCTTCACCAAGGCCGCCGACGTGGGAGCCGACCTGGTCGGCAAGGTCGAACAGGGCATCCCGGAGGACGACCCGCGCAACGCCGCCACGATCGCCGACAACGTGGGCGACAACGTGGGCGACTGCGCCGGCATGGCGGCCGACCTGTTCGAGTCCTACGCGGTCATGCTGGTCGCCGCGCTGATCCTCGGCACCGCGGCGTTCGGCCTGCACGGTCTGATGTTCCCGCTGATCGTCCCGGCCATCGGGGTCCTCACGGCGGTCATCGGCGTCTACATCACGCGCGCCCGCCCCGGCGAGGGCGGGCTGCGGGCGATCAACCGCAGCTTCTACATCTCGGCGGTCATCTCCGCCGTGCTGTGCGTGGTCGCCGCGTTCCTCTACCTGCCCGGCAGCTTCGGCGCCCTGAACGGCCCGACCGACCCCGACGTCGTGCCCGCGATGGCGGGAGCCGACCCGCGGCTCCTCGCATCGGCCGCCGTGATCATCGGCATCGTGCTGGCCGCGGTCATCCTGTGGCTCACCGGCTACTTCACGGGCACGGAGCACAAGCCCGTCAAGGACGTCGGGCAGTCGTCGCTGACCGGTGCGGCCACCGTCATCCTCGCGGGCATCTCGATCGGTTTCGAGTCGGCGGTCTACACCGCGCTCGTCATCGGCGCCGCGGTGTTCGGGGCGTTCACCCTGGCCACCGGGTCGATCACGGTCGCGCTGTTCGCGGTGGCTCTGGCCGGCACCGGCCTGCTCACCACGGTCGGCGTGATCGTCGCGATGGACACCTTCGGCCCGGTCTCGGACAACGCGCAGGGCATCGCCGAGATGTCCGGCGACGTCGAGGGCGACGGCGTCGACATCCTAACCGAGCTCGACGCGGTCGGGAACACCACGAAGGCGATCACCAAGGGCATCGCGATCGCCACGGCGGTGCTCGCCGCCACGGCGCTGTTCGGCTCCTACCGCGATGCGATCAACAGCGCGCTGGCGGAGGCGGGGCAGGCGGCAGGCGAGATCGGCACGGCGTTCGCGTACGAGGTCTTCGCCCCGAACACGCTCGTCGGCGTGATCATCGGCGCTGCCGTGGTGTTCCTGTTCTCCGGCCTGGCGGTCAACGCCGTCACGCGGGCGGCGGGCGCGATCGTGTTCGAGGTGCGCCGCCAGTTCCGGGAGAACCCCGGGATCATGGAGGGCACGGTCCGCCCCGAGTACGGCCGTGTGGTGGACATCTGCACGCGCGACTCGCTGCGCGAGCTCGCCACCCCCGGCCTGCTGGCGATCTTCGCCCCGATCGCCGTCGGCTTCGGCCTCGGCGTCGGCCCGCTCGCCGGGTACCTGGCGGGCGCCATCGCCACCGGCACCCTGATGGCCATCTTCCTGGCCAACTCCGGTGGCGCGTGGGACAACGGCAAGAAGCTCGTCGAGGACGGCAACCACGGCGGCAAGGGCTCGCCCGCGCACGAGGCCACCGTCATCGGCGACACCGTCGGCGACCCGTTCAAGGACACCGCAGGCCCGGCGATCAACCCCTTGATCAAGGTGATGAACCTGGTCTCGGTGCTGATCGCCCCGGCGATCGTGACGTTCTCGGTGGGCGAGTCCGCGTCGACCCCGCTGCGGATCGGGATCGCGCTGGTCGCGGCCGCGATCATCGTGGCGGCGATCGTCGTGTCGAAGCGGCGCTCGGCGTCGATCGCCGACACCCCCGTGGAGCGCACCGTCGGCTGACGGCGACGCGTCGTCCACACCGGAGGCCGTCCACCCGTACGGGTGGGCGGCCTCCGTCGTTGGACAGGGCACCAGCACCGCACACCTTCCGGAGGCCCCATGCGGACCCGCAGGTTCGGCGGCACCGTCGCCGCGTCGCTCGCCCTCCTCGTCGCCGGCTGCGGCGGCGGGTCCGCAACCGCCGATCCCGTCGCATGGACCGACGAGGTGTGCGGGGCGCTGACGGGGTTCACCCGGGTCGTCACCGCCCAGCCGCAGATCGATCCCGCCGATCCCGTCGCCGCCGTGCGGACCCTCGACGGCTGGTTCGGCTCCACCACCGCCGAGCTGCAGCGCTCGATCGCGGCGCTCGACGCGGTCGGGGCCTCCCCGGTGGACGGTGGCGACCAGTACGTGACCAGGCTCCGGGAGGCGCTGAGCAGCATGCAGGCCGGCTTCGAGGACGCCAGGACGCGGCTCGACACCGCCGACACCTCGAGCCCGGCCGCGCTCGCCGCCGCCTTCCCCGCCGTCGTGGCGCCCTTGCAGGACCTGCGGGACGTGCCCGATCCCACGGAGGGGCTCCAGGCCGACGACGCGCTGCGGACGGCGGGCGAGCAGGCGCCGAACTGCCGCGCGCTCCGGACGGCGGGTGCACCGGCCGGTTGAGAGCAAGGGGCCCTTCGCCGCGCATCACCCGGTCGGGGCAAACTGGCGCCGACCACGTCCCCACTCCGCCGGGAGCAGCCGCATGCCCCGCTCCATTCCCTCCGGCCTGCTCCTGTCGGTCCTCGCCGCGCTGGCGCTGAGCACGGGCTGCACCACCACCGTTGCCGGCACGCCCTCCTCAGCGGGCGCCGGGGCCGGCGCACCGGCGGCCGGGGACCCGGTGGCGTGGGTGGACCAGGTGTGCGGCGCGCTGCTGCCCGTCATCCGCACGGGGGCGAATCCGCCACAGCTGGACCGGGCCGTGGATCCCGCCGAGCTGGTCGGCACCCTGAGCGAGTACCTCGGGGAGGCCGAGGCGTCCGCCGACTCCGCGATCACGGGCATGGCCCAGGTCGGGCCGTCCCCGGTGGCTGGTGGCGACGAGATCGTCACCGAGCTGAGCGGGGCGCTCACGACGTTCCGGACGTCGTTCCAGGAGGCCAGGACGCAGCTCGACGCGATCGACACCTCCGATCCGGATGCTCTCGCCACGGGGTTGCCGGCCGCGATCGCGCCGCTGCAGGAGCTCGCCACGCTGCCCGACCCGACTGCGGACCTGCAGAACACCGCCGAGCTCGACCGGGCGAGCCGGGAGGCACCCAACTGCCAGGAGATCGAGAACCTGCTCCCGAGCTGACCGGCGGCGCGCCGCGGGCGACTCGCGCGCCGGAAACGGGCGACTCGCGCAGCAGGAACGGGCGGCTCGGGCACACTGGCGGAGTCCCGCCCCCGACCTGGAGCAGGCGCATGACTCGCACGGCGCGCCCCGCGCTGATCACGGCCGTCCTCGCCGCGCTCGTCGTGCTCGGCGGCTGCACCAGCACCGTGGGCGGCACCCCGGTCGCCGACCCCGACCCGGCCCCCACCGAAGGGCCGGGCTCCGATCCGGTCGCCTGGGCCGACCGGGTGTGCTCGGCGGTTCTGAGCTTCGCCGTCCCCACGACCGCGCCTCCCGACTTCGGCACTGCCCCGGACCTGGTGAGCGTGCAGCGCACCTTCAGCACCTACCTGGGCAAGGTGCTGACGGGCGTGCAGGAGGGCCGGGCGCAGCTCGAGGCGGTCGGGCGGTCGCCGGTTCCCGGTGGCGACGAGGCCGTCGGCAGGGCCGAGAGCGCGATGCAGTTCCTCGAGGAGGACTTCGCGGGCGCGAAGGCGACGGTCGACGGCGTCGACCCGGCCGATCCGGACGCCTTCATCGCCGCACTCGACCAGGTCGAGTCGGCGCTCGCGACGATCGCCCCGCCGGACCCGCTCGCCGAGCTGAGCGCTCTGCCCCGGCTGGGGCCTGCCGCTGAGCGCGCCGAGCAGTGCCGCCGGCTGTCGACGCTGTCGGCGAGCCCGCCACGCTGAACGTCCGGCGCGTCCCCATGGCCTGCGTCGAACGCGTGTTCTACTGTGCGTCTCGTGTCACAGCTGTCGCTGTTCTCCGCCGACGCCCGTCCGCCCCGGGTGAGCGACCTCGCAGGCCTGCTGTGCGGGCCGGGGCAGATCGTCCGCTTCGGCGCCGGTGACCAGGCCCGGCTGTCGATCGTCCTGCGGGACCCGGCGCGGGCGCCCGCCGTCACGGCGGCGTGCGTCGCCACCGGGATCGCGGTGAGCGCCACCCGCACCGAGAGCGGCGCCACAGCCCTGCGCACCGCGTTCCGCTGCGATCTCGTGGAACTGGCGCGCGCGTGGACGCATGGGGCGGTCAAGACGGTCCCCGTGGGATGGGAACTGGACGGCCCGGCGTTACGCCTGTGGGCACTCGCTGCGGGGCGTCCGGACGAGCGGGGCGCCTACCTGCTCGACCTCGACGCGCACGCCCCCGACACGCACCTGCCGCTGATCGCGGCGGCGACCAGAGCCGGGATCCCGCCCGCCAGGGTGGGCAACGGCGCGGCGCTGCGGATCAGTGGTACGCGGAGGGTTCAGCGGCTCGTCGAACTGGTCGGGCCGGTTCCGCCGCGGGCCGAGACGGCCGACTGGCCGCGGTACTGGGGGCGGCGCGCGTCTTGACGGCCTGGTTACGCTCTCGCGGCGCAGGCCGGCACGAGCCCGGTCGCACGCGACAGGCGCAAGCGTTGTGTGACGAGCGCTACACGGTCGGTGGGTGTGCGAACGTGACGTTCCGGTATATGCCGGAACGAGGGCCACGCATACTCGATGTACGGGGACCATCGCGCATCCTGCGCGGCGGGGCTCTCAGGACGGCCGACACACGTGCCGAGACGGCCGTAGACGATGGAGTAGGACCAGGTGGCAACCGGAACGACGAGCTCGAAGCCCGCGACCTCGAGAGGCACGGGCAGCCGGAAGGCGGGCGGCAGCCGGGGCGGTGGCACGTCCACCGCCACGGCGAGCGGACGCCCCACGCGGCGCCTGGTGATCGTCGAGTCCGGCACCAAAGCCAAGAAGATCCAGCAATACCTCGGCAAGGACTACGTGGTCGAGGCGTCCGTCGGCCACATCCGCGACCTGCCGCGCGGCGCCGCCGACGTGCCGGCCAAGTACAAGGGTGAGTCGTGGGCGCGGCTCGGCGTGGACGTCGACAACCAGTTCGCGCCGCTGTACATCATCACGCCGGAGAAGAAGGGCAAGGTCGCCGAGCTCAAGGACGCGCTGAAGTCGGTCGACGAGGTCCTGCTCGCCACCGACCCCGACCGCGAGGGCGAGGCCATCGCCTGGCACCTGCTCGAGACGCTCAAGCCCAAGGTGCCGGTGCGCCGGATGGTGTTCCACGAGATCAGCGAGCCCGCGATCCGCGCCGCCGTCGAGAACCTGCGCGACGTCGACCAGGACCTCGTCGACGCCCAGGAGACCCGCCGCATCCTCGACCGGCTGTACGGCTACGAGGTCTCCCCCGTGCTCTGGAAGAAGGTCATGCCGAGGCTGTCGGCGGGCCGGGTGCAGTCGGTCGCCACCCGGATCATCGTGCAGCGCGAGCGCGAGCGGATGGCGTTCGTCTCCGCGTCGTACTGGGACATCGCCGCGCAGCTCGACGCGGGCGCCGACGCGTCCCCCCGGCAGTTCCCGGCGCGACTGGTCGCCGTCGACGGCACCCGGGTCGCCACGGGCCGCGACTTCGGGCCCGACGGGCAGCTCAAGGGCGGTGGCAAGGAGCCCGCCCGCGCGCTCGACGAGGCGAGCGCCCGCCGGCTCGCGGAGGCGCTGCAGGGCCGCGACCTGGCCGTCGAGTCGGTCGAGTCGAAGCCCTACACGCGCAAGCCGTACGCGCCGTTCATGACCTCCACGCTGCAGCAGGAGGCGGGCCGCAAGCTGCGGTTCTCCGCCGACCGCACGATGCGCAGCGCCCAGCGCCTGTACGAGAACGGCTACATCACCTACCTGCGCACCGACTCCACCACGCTGTCGGAGTCGGCGATCCAGGCCGCGCGCGCCCAGGCCCGCGAGCTGTACGGCGACGCGTACGTCTCGCCGCAGCCGCGGCAGTACACGCGCAAGGTCAAGAACGCCCAGGAGGCGCACGAGGCGATCCGGCCCGCGGGCGAGACGTTCCGCACGCCGGGTGAGATCGCCCGCGAGGTCGACGGCGACGACTTCCGGCTCTACGAGCTGATCTGGCAGCGCACGGTCGCCTCGCAGATGGCCGACGCGCGAGGCACCACCGTCAGCATCCGGATCACCGGCAGCGCGGCCACCGGCGAGGACGTCACGTTCGCGGCGTCCGGGCGCACGATCACGTTCCCCGGCTTCCTCAAGGCCTACGTGGAGACCCTCGACGAGGGCAGCGACGGCCAGGCCGACGACGCCGAGTCGCGGCTGCCGGAGCTCACGCAGGGCCAGGCGCTGACGGCCGCGTCGCTGACTCCGGAGGGGCACACCACCAACCCGCCCGCCCGCTACACGGAGCCGAGCCTGGTCAAGGCGCTGGAGGACCGGGGGATCGGCCGTCCGTCCACCTACGCGTCGATCATCAAGACGATCCAGGACCGCGGGTACGTGTGGAAGAAGGGCCAGGCGCTCGTCCCGTCCTGGATCGCGTTCGCCGTGGTCGGGCTGCTCGAGCACCACTTCGGCCGGCTCGTCGACTACGACTTCACCGCGGCGATGGAGGACGAGCTCGACTCGATCGCCCAGGGCGCGCAGCAGCGCACCGACTGGCTGTCGGGCTTCTACTTCGGGGCGGAGCAGGGCAGCGAGGGTTCGGTGGCCCGGGCGGGCGGCCTGAAGAAGCTCGTGGGCGTCAACCTCGAGGAGATCGACGCCCGGGAGATCAACTCGGTCCCGGTGTTCGACGACGTCGTGGTGCGGGTGGGCCGCTACGGCCCGTACCTGGAGCGGGTGCGGGACGGGCAGTCGCAGCGGGCCAACCTGCCGGAGGACCTGCCGCCCGACGAGCTCACCCCCGAGGTCGCCGAGCAGCTGTTCGCCGTGCCGCAGGAGGGGCGGTCGCTGGGCGTCGACCCCGTCACGGGGCACGAGATCGTCGCGAAGGAGGGCCGCTTCGGCCCGTACGTCACCGAGATCCTGCCGGACCCGGCACCGGCGGCGTCGACGAACGGCACCGCTAAGAAGAAGGCCGCCGCCAAGCCGAAGCCGCGGACGGGTTCGCTGTTCAAGTCGATGTCCACCGAGTCGGTCACCCTGGAGGAGGCGCTGCGGCTGCTGTCGCTGCCGCGGCTGGTGGGCACCGACCCGGAGAGCGGCGAGGAGATCACCGCGCAGAACGGGCGCTACGGCCCGTACCTGAAGAAGGGCACCGACTCGCGGTCGCTGGCCGACGAGGAGCAGCTGTTCACGGTGACGCTCGAGGAGGCCCTGGAGCTCTACAAGCAGCCCAAGCAGCGCGGGCGGCGCACGGCTGCCGCCACGCCGCCGCTGCGCGAGCTGGGCAAGGACGCGGCCACCGGCAAGCCGATGGTGATCAAGGACGGGCGGTTCGGCCCGTACGTCACCGACGGCGAGACCAACGCGTCGCTGCGCAAGGGCGACAGCGTCGAGCAGCTCACCGACGAGCGGGCGAGCGAGCTGCTGGCCGAGCGCCGGGCGCGCGGCCCGGCTCCGAAGAAGAAGCCGGCGGCGAAGAAGCCCGCGGCGACGAAGAAGGCCCCGACGAAGAGCTGACCCGTCCTACTGCGCGGTCGCCTCTTCCGGGCGGCCGCGCAGGTACAGGTACCAGTAGGTCGTGGCCACGAACACGACCGCGCCGACGAGGTTGCCCAGGCCGGCGAAGAGCCAGTTGACGAGCGTGTCGTCCCAGCCGAGGCCCGGCACGCCCGCGAAGATCGCCGCGGGCAGGAAGAACATGTTGGCCACGACGTGGTCGAAGCCCATCGCGACGAAGGCCATGATGGGGAAGAAGATCGCGAGGATCTTGCCGGAGACGTTCTCGGCGGCCAGGGCGAGCCACACGGCCAGGCAGACGAGCCAGTTGCAGCCGACGGCGCGCAGGAAGATCTGCCAGGTTCTCCTCGAGACCCTTGGTCTCGGCGATGCTCGCGAGCCGCTCGTAGGTCATCGTCCCGGTGCTGGCCGGGTCGCCCCCGGCGTCGCCGATGACGCCGGTCTGCACGGCGAGGAAGTAGGCCACGAACAGCGCACCGACGAGGTTGCCGAGCAGCACCAGCGTGAGGTTCTTCGCGACGTCACCGACGTCGATCTTCCCCCGCATCGCCCCGATGGGCACCAGCAGCATGTTGCCGGTGGCGAGGTCGGAGCCGGCGATGACGACGAGGACCAGCCCGAGCGTGAAGACCGAGCCGGTGAACAGCGTCGGCAGCGTGCCCCACGTCGCCGGGTCGAGCCCGGAGGACACGGTGATCGCGACCAGCCCGCCGAACGCGATGTAGGCGCCGCCGAGGAACGCCCCGACGAGGACCTTGTCCCACGGCTGATGCGCCTTCTGCGCGCCCTGGTCGGCGGCCGCGCTCGCGACCTCCGGTGGCTTCTTCGCGGCCATGGGGCGACCTCCCGGTGCGTCCGATCGACGGCAACGGGGTGACCCGGGAGAGCCGGGCGAAACCGGTCAGCCGGGAATCAACCGGGCCTTCACCGCAGCGGCGACGCGACCCCCGTCGGCCCGGCCCGCCGCGGCAGCGGTCGCCTTCTTCATGACCTGGCCCATCTGCCGGGGGCCGGGCCGCTCGCCCAGCTCGGCCGCGGTGTCCTCGACGGCCTGCTCCGCGATCCCGTCGAGCTCGTCGTCGCTGAGCTGCGTGGGCAGGTAGCGCGCCAGCACCTCGCCCTCGGCCCGCTCCTGGGCGGCCTGCTCGGTGCGGCCCGCGGCGTCGAACGCCTCGGCCGCCTCGGCGCGCTTCTTGGCCTCCTTCGCGATCACCTGGAGCACCTCGACGTCGTCGAGCTGCCGCGCCTCGGTGCCGGCGACCTCCGCATTGCCGACAGCGGTCAGCGTCATCCGCAGGGTGGCCTTCACGACCTCGTCACGGGCCTTCATCGCCGCCGTCAGGTCGGCCCGCAGCTGCTCCTTCAAGGTGCTCACGGCGGAGCACGCTAACGCATCCCGACCGGACGGCTCGCCGCTCGCGGGACCCGACGTACCCTGCAAGGGTGAACAGCTGGGCTCGGCTCGCGCTCGGGGCGACGACGACGGGGGCGGCCACCGTCGCCTATGCGGCGGGCATCGAGCGCCGCCGCTGGACGTTGCGCGAGGTCACGCTCCCCGTGCTGGCCGACGGCGCCCGTTCCCTTCGCATCCTGCACATCTCCGACCTGCACATGACGCCGAAGCAGGCCGGCAAGCGGCGCTGGGTGGCGGAGCTGGCCTCGCTCGAGCCGGACCTCGTGGTGAACACCGGCGACAACCTCGCGCACCCGCGCGCGGTGCCGTCGGTCGTCGCCGCGCTCGGCCCGCTGCTGGAACGGCCAGGCCTGTTCGTGTTCGGGAGCAACGACTACTTCGGGCCGACGCCCAAGAATCCCGCCCGCTACCTCTCGAAGAGCGAGCGCCGGATCCACGGGGAGCCGCTGCCATGGCGCGACCTGCGCGCCGCGCTGGTGGAGCGTGGGTGGCACGACGCCACCCACGCGCGCGTCGAGCTCGATGCGGCAGGCGTCCAGGTCGCCGCGGCGGGAGTGGACGATCCGCACCTCGGGCTGGACCGCTACGATCGCGTCGCGGGCCTGCCGTCGGGCAGTCCGGCACTGCGGTTGGGCCTCACCCACTCCCCCGAACCCCGCGTGCTCGACCGGTTCGCCGCCGATGGCTACGACCTCGTCCTCGCCGGGCACACCCACGGCGGCCAGCTGCGCGTACCGGGCGTGGGCGCGCTCGTCACGAACTGCGGCCTGGACCGCTCCCGGGCCCGCGGCGCCTCCCGCTGGGGCGCCCACACCTGGCTGCACGTGTCGGCGGGCCTGGGCACATCCCCGTTCGCGCCGGTGCGGTTCGCCTGCCCGCCGGAGGCCAGCCTGCTCACGCTCGTGCCTCGCCGGGCCGTGACCGCCGGCACAACCACCACCCCCGCGTCGGCCGCTGCGGACGTGGGCTAGAGTTGTCCTCGGCCCACGGGCCATCGGGGTGTGGCGCAGCTTGGTAGCGCGCTTCGTTCGGGACGAAGAGGTCGCAGGTTCAAATCCTGTCACCCCGACAGCAGAACGGCCTGGTCAGCGGCTCCGCGAGGAGCTTCCGGCCAGGCCGTTCGTCGTTGCAGCGCCCTGCGCAGGCATCAGAAAGGCATCAGGCGGGCACGAGGACACCTGCGGGCCCGCCGCCGAGGTCGTCCTCATCATCGAGGGCGCGCAGGATGCGGGAGGCGTCGTCGGTGCGCCGGGTGTAGAGGTCCAGGGTTGTCGACGCCCGTTCGTGGCCCATGACACGTTGCACCATGTTCGGCGGCACACCATCGTCCACGAGCCAGGTGGCGTACGAGTGACGCAGGTCGTGGAAGCGCAGCCCGCCGGCGTGGGCGCGGGCGACGTACCGGACAGCAGCAGGTTCGCTGGCGAAGTGCTGACGGTGTCGCTGTCCGTCCAGGTCGGTCCAGCGCGCGAGAAGCCGGTCTCCGTCCGAGGCGACCGAGCCGAGTAATCCGGCGCGCACAAGCGAGGGCCGCCACACCCGCGAGCGGAACAGTGTGCGGCGCAGGGCCCCGCCGACCTCGTTCGCGAAGATCAGGTCTCCTTCGCCGAGGGGGTAGCGGTCAAGGTGCTCCCGCACGATCGTCACCAGCCAGGCCGGAAGCGGGACGGTACGCCGACCGGCCACGGACTTCGGGAAGGGCTTGAACGAGGTGTGCCCAGAGACCTCGATCACGGTCCGGATCACCCGCAGCGTCCCGCGGTCGAGGTCGAGGGCGTCACGGCACAGACCGGACGCCTCACCCCAGCGCAGCCCACACCCACCGGCGACGGCGACCAGTGCGCGGTGCCGGTGCGGGACCGCTGGGAGCAGCCGGCGCCGGAATGTCTCGCGTGCGATCACCTGGTCGTCGGTGTCGCGGCGGCGGCGCTTCTGAACCTTGACGTCCTCGCATGGGTTGAACGGGATCAGTCGGTTGCGCACCGCGGACCGCATGACGGCGCTGGTCAGCCGGCGGCACTCGGCGACCGTGGCCGGCGACAGCCGCGCGCCGAGTCCGGTGATCCAGGTTTGCACGGCCATGTGGTCGATCTTCGCCAGCGGCCAGGTGCCCCACTGCGGGAGGACGTGGGTGCGCATGATCGAGGCGTCCCGGGCATGCGTGGTCGCTTCGTTGTTCCACGAGCCCATCCACTGCCGGGCATGGTCGCCGAACAGCGCCCGGCCGGCGTGCGGGGACACGTACCCGCCGGTGCTGGTCGCGGCGGTGACCTGGGCGAGGAACGTCGCCGCCTCGCGTTTGGTGCGGAACGTCTTGGACGTCTGGCGACCAGTCGGGTCACGCCAGTACGCCCGCCAATTCCCGGCCGGGGTCTTGCGGACACCGCCGCCCATCAGGCCACCGCCCGCCCGTCGAGCCATGCGTGGAGCCGCTTGCGTGGGATCAGCCAGCGGCGCCCGACCCGCTCGGCTGGGATCACCCCCTCGCGGACGTACTGGTAAGCGATGCCGCGCGAGAGGTTGAGCAGGTGGGCCACCTCGTTGACGGTGTAGGTCAGGCGGGTCGTGTCGATCACGGCCGTGTCGGCGCGCTTGCTCGGCATGCTCATGCTGCTCTCCTGGTCCCGATCTTGCTCCGTCGTTGTTGTCGGTTGCGTTCTGCGATGGCGGCGGCTAGCTCGCGTTCGCCGTCGTCGCGGTGTCCGTAGTGGACGGGCCACCAGTCGTTGATCACGGTGACGGTGGACAGGTCGAGTGGGATGCCGTTGTCGTCGGCCGTGTCGCAATCGAGGGCGTGGAGGTCAGCGCGCAGCCGCCAGGTCCGCCGCTCGCCCCGGATGGCGCCGAAAGTGGCCGAGTAGCGCTGGCTCTTGGTGAGGAAGTGGCCGCGGAAGCCGAGCATGTGGGCCCAGCGGCGCAGGTTCAGCGCCTCGTACTCGGCGTGGCCGCCGAGCTCCCACGCGGTTTCGATCATCGCCCGGTGGTGCGCGGTGAGGTCGAGGTACTGCACGTGGTCGATGTCGTGGATCGGGCGGTCGGCGCCGTCGGTGGCGCCGGTGCCTTTGGTGGCGTATTTGGCGATGTAGCCGGCCAACGCGGTGTCGGTGATCTCCCCGGTCTCGTCCTCGAGGTGCCGGGCGGCGGTGGGGGTGACCGGGCGCAGGTCGAGCTGCGCACCCCACGTCAGCGTCATCAGCTCCCCGTCCGGGCGGGTGACGGTGAGGGTGGCGGCGCGGGCGGCGTGATGGATCGCGGCGCGCAGCGCGTGGTGGTCGAGGCCGGGCGGGTGCGGGTCGGTGGGTCCGTCGGGGCCGTCGAGGCGGATGACGGCGTGGAAGTGCACGAGCCCGCGGCGCTGGTACTCGGCGACCTTCGCGTACGACAGGCGGGCGTGGTCGCGGAACTCCCGCACCCGCAGTCCCAGTGCGGCGGCCAGCGCCCGGCGCAGGGTGGTGGTGAACCGGGCCCACAGCGCGCCGGCGTGGGCCTGCCACAGCACCGCGCCCACGTAGTCGTACCGCTCGGGGTCGAGCGCGGTCCCGATGCGCGGGTCGTCCGGGTGGTGCCGCTCCCCGCAGCCGCACGGGACGACATGCCCGCGGCGGGTCACCTTGCGGGTGTGGACGGGCCCGAACGACGGGGCGGTCAGGGTCAGGAACGCCCGCGGTCGATCGGTGACGCTGGCCGGGACGTTCTTGGTGTCGTCCCCGGCGAGCCCGGCGCGCAGGAGGTGGAAGGCGTCCGCGGCGTACCGGTCGGAGCAGGCGGGGCAGACCGTGGCGCGGCGGTTGCCGCAGGGGGCGAGGACCTGGCCGGAGCGTTCGATGAGGATGGCGCCGTCGCGGTCGAGGATGGTGGAGGAGCCGCGGAGGTGGATGGGGGCGGCGCAGCCACCGGTAGCCTCCACGGCGGCCCGCCAGGTGCGGTAGTCGTCGCGTCGGATGCGGTCACTGATCATGGCGTCGAGGGTGGGTGCGGACATGGGTGTCCTCCGTGACGCGGGCAAGGGGGTGGGGTGCGGGTGGCCCGCCCGGAGTCGGTGTCCAGGGGGGCGGGCCACCCGCGGCCGGGGGGCCCGGGGCTAGTAGAGGTCCTTCTCGTGCTCGATCTCGATCTCGTCGGGGGTGAAGCCGTGGTGGCGGGCGAGCATCCGGGCGCCGGCGCGATAGGAGGCGGTGTGACCGATGACCTGGCCGCGCTCGGTCTCGACGAGGTAGCGGCGGCCCTCGCGGATGATCGAGCCGGAGAAGTCCCCGTTACCGCAGGTGACCAGCCCGAACCCGGTCCGGACCACGTCGACGTAGATCAGTCCGGACCCCGGCGGCTTTCCGTGGGCGGTCGCCGGCTGACCGGGCTTCGCCGCAGGCGGGTGGGTCAGGAGCGGGCGGAGGTTGGCCCAGCGGGTCACCATCGCGCGGGTGGCCTTCGGCACGAGAACGGACGTCGCGGGGCCTTCCCGGCCCCCGTGACGGACAATATGGTTGCCGCCGGTGGCGAGGTGTCCGGCGTCGAGGAGTTGCCGGACGGTGTCGGCCTCGTAGGTGGGGACCGGTTCGACCGAGCTGCCCTTCTTCGTCTCACCGGCCTCACGGACGAACACTCGTTCCGCGGGGCCGATCAGGACGTAGCCGCGGGAGATCGCCGAGCGGACCACGTCGGCCACCAACTCCGGATCGTTGATCTCGCTGCGGGTGGGCTTGACGCCCGCCGCCGCTGTAACCGGTTGGCCCCACAGCCCGTCCTGAACACCGTCGGTGACCTGTGCGGTCATCGGGTCCACCACCAGCGGAGGCTGGCCTCATAGCCCCATTCGCGGGCGAGCTGGCGGGCGATGTAGAGGTCCAGGACGACCGCGGCGGCGGCGGCGATCCAGAACCAGCCGGAGTCGGTGCCGAGGGTGAGCCAGCAGACGCCGACAGCGAGCGCGAGTAGCGCAGTGAGCTTGAGCCAGGTCAGCACGGCCCACCCGGTGACGTCCAACATCACGCCACCTCCTGCCGGGTCAGGTGCGGAGCGTGCTCGGCGCGCCAGATGGCAGCAGTGCGGGCGTCGGCGCGCTCCTCCCGCCGCTCCCGCACCCGCCGGGCCACGAGCCGCACACCAGCGGCGACGAGGGCGAGCACGGCGAGCCACACCAGGCCGAGGTTGACGGCGTGTTCCACGGCCGGGATCACGGCGCCGGTGCAGGCGATGGCGCAGACGAGGGCCAGCGCGCCGGTGATCAGGCGGGCCTCCCGGGTGCGGCGAGTTCCGATGTTCATGACGCGACCTCCTGTCCGTCCTCGTCGGTGTCGTGGTCGGGGTGTGGGAAGGGCACGAGCTCACCCGCGCCGCTGGGTGCGCAGAGTCGGGCGAGTTCGTCGATCTCGTCGTCGGTGACGTAGCCGGCGCGGAACCGGATCGGCAGCCGGGTGACCGGGTCGATGACGAACCCGATACCGGCATGGGCCTCGTCGCCGGGGATCTCGTCGGCCAGCGCGCCACGGTCGCGGGCCCCGTCGCCGAGCGCCATGTCCACGTGGGAGGCGGCGGTGACGCCGAGGCAGATGCGCAGGGTGAACAGCTCACGGACGTCGACGACGTCCTTGGACGGTTCCTGGACGTAGGCGGCCACGGAGTGGTCGGTGGCGCGGCCCTGGGTGAGGATCTCCGCGAGCAGTCGCAGGGCTTCCCGGACGCCGGACCGTTCGCCGTAGGCGGTGAGCATCGCCAACTCGTCGATGATCAGTAGCTCGTACGGCGTCTCGGGGGTGATCTCGCACTTGCGCACCTTGTGGGCGCGCATCCACGCCTGCCGGTCCTTCATTGAGTCGCGGAAGTCGGTCAGCAGGTCGATCGCGTCGTCCATGGTGGTGGCCCAGCGGTGGAACAACGCCTGCCCGCGTTCGGTTTCGGTGCCGCCCTTGAGGTCGATGACCCAGGGGCGGACGAGGCCGTCGCGGATCATCGGGCCCATCGCCCGCAACGGGCCCCACAGCAGCGACCCCTTGCCCGCGCCGGAGCCGCCGACCACGATCACCTGCTTGCCGCGGATGCGCATGCAGAACGGGTTGGCGCGTTCGGTGTCGCCCACGTCCAGCGCGGTCAGGTCCACCTCCGCGGAGGTGGCCGGGATCGCCGGGGCGTCCAGCACGTGGCCGAACGGCATCCGGCGCTCCACGACCACGGTGAGTCGACCGGGGCGGGCGCGGGTGACCGCGACCCGGTGCGCCCCGAGGGCGTCGGCCAGGGCCGGGGCCCGGTCGGTCCACGCGGTGACGTCCTGCCCGCGAACCAGAGCGACGGTGAGAGTGTCGATCGACGGGGTCACCGAGCGGGCCCGCACGATCCGCGGCACCAGCAGCTCCCCGGTGCGCCGGTTCTCCCGGGTGAGGTCGCAGTCATCCAGCACCCCCCGCCAGCGGCGGCCTCGGTAGGCGGTCCAGCGCCGCCACCCGGTACGCAGCCACGGCGCCACCCACCGGTCATAGGTCGGTGGATGCGCCCGCCACCACACCAGCAGCCCGAGCGCCAGCCCGGCCAGCAGGACGCCGGTGACCGCGGCGCCCCACCGCAGCGCGGCCGTGAGCACGAGGGCGGGGAGGATCGCGACCAGTGGGTGGCGCGCCAGCCACACCAGCGCGCGCATCTCCGCGCCGGTCGAGCGAGTCGAGGCCCGGCCGGCCACCGTGACGTTCCGGCCGCCGTTGCCGTGTCGGTTCTTCCGTCGGGTCGTGCCCATAGTGAACGACGTCATTTCGCTACTCCTTGAACGGGTACGGATACACCTCAGGCCGGGACGCAAATTCGGCTACTGCGCCCCGGCCCGAGTGCGGGGAGTTCGTGCTGCTTGTCCTGCGCTATTTCTTCTGGAGTACCGGGCGGGCGGCGTCGAGCATCGTGGTCACCGTGGCGACGTCGCGGGCGAGGTTGTCGTGGGTTTTCTTGAAACTTCCCCGCCGGATCGGGATACCGCGCATCGCTTCCCGCAGTTCCCGCATCGAGCGGTCAAGTTCCTCGATGATGCGATCGACCTGCATCGGTCAGCGCCTCCAGTCCTTGACGATGAGCTGCGGTTCGAACCGCTTCGCCTGCGACGACACGATCCGCAGCGAGGACCGGCAGCCCTTCACAGACTTGCGGACCTCGTCGGCGGTGGCGATCGACCAGTGCCGCTGATTCCGGTTGCGCCACGAGCTGTCATCGGCCGCCTTCGCCATCCGCTCCGCCTCCGCAAGCACGTCGCCGACCTGCTGCAGAGCCCGCCAGAACTCGCCGAACCGCGCCAGCGCCCGCCGGTTCGCCCGCCGCTGCGCCCACCCGCGGGTGGCCCGTGCCGCCGACCCGACCGTCGAGGTCGCCGCCATGTCAGACCCCCTTCCGGATCGCGACCTGTGCCAGCCGCAGCCCCTCGGCGACACCGGCCCGCCACGCCTGCTCAGTTGCCACCGCATCCGTCGGGCGGCGGTTCCACAGCCGCCGCTCCCGCTCCAACCGGCGCACCAGCCGACCCACACCCGCCGGAACCACTCGCCCCTGCTCCTTCACCTTGACCGCGTTCATCACGCGTCCCCCTCGACCATTTCGCTCACGTCCTCATCACCCGTGCCGCAGCACTCCGCGCACACCCCGTCGCCGGTGCACACTTCGCATTCCGGGCCGTCCCCGGCATTCGGGAACGAGTCCGGCAGGAACCCGTAGCCGTCACACGGATCGCACGACCCCGACCCTGAACACCCCGCACACCGCATTCCGTTCACCTCCCTGTTTTCGGCATGACTGCACCCACACTTGTATTTCGGGAATCACTGAGAATTGCGGGCGAAATCGTCGCCCGAAGAAGGCGCAGCCGGTGGGGCTACGCGGCCGAGTCCCGCTCCGGAGTCTGCGCGGCAAACGCGGCCTGCTGCTCGTCCAACTCGGCCAGGGCGTCGGTCAGCGCGTCCCGCAGCCGCACCAGCTCCGGCCGGTCGGTGAACAGGCCCACCTCACAGAGGCCGGCTCCCAGCAGGCGGATCACCACCCGGTTCTCCCGCGGGTGGATGCGCGCGCGGATCTCCGTGCGGGCCTCCACGTGCGCGCTCACGAACACGCTCAGCTCCGCGCCGTTCACTTCTCACCCCGCGGCATCGGCCCGGTCACCGGGGTCAGCCCGGCCGCCTTGAACGAGATCCCCGAGATCGAGCGCCCGTCCGGGCCGTCGATCTGGTAGGCGTTGATCCGCGGGTTCACCAGCTCCACCCGGGTGTCCTCCTCGAACCCCTCACCCGGGTCGGTCTCCAGCGTCACCTTGATCTCCTCGCCCTTCGGCGCACGCTGACCCGGCACCGGGCGCAGCTTCGCGAACAGCGACACCACGAACTGCGTCGCGCCCTGCCGGTCGGTCACCACCACCTGACCGCCGTTGCCGTCATCGCGCATCTTCGGGCCGGGTGGCTCCACCACCGTCAGCTTGTAGCCGCTCAGCACTACCGGGATGTCTCGCATCGGTCCTCCGCACTTGGCATACCAGATTGACTTGACATGCCAAGGCTAGCACCCTGACCCCAGAACGCAAGAGGCTTGGCATGCCAAGTAGAGTTTGGTCCGAATGGACCAACGAGGGGAGCACGACCCGCGCCATGACTGAACCCGAACCGACCTCTGAGCACCTGTACGAGCGCATCGCCGGCGCGCTCCGAGACGAGATCCTCGCCCGCACGCGCGTACCCGGCGAGCGTCTGCCAACCCAGGAGGAGCTGGGGGAGACGTTCGGTGCATCGCGGATCGCGGTCCGTCGTGCACTCGACCTGCTGGAGTCCGAAGGTCTCATCGATCGAGTCCAGGGCGGCCGTGCGACGGTCCGCCTGTATGACCCGCTTGTGAGGCGATCGGCGCTGCATTACCGCACCAATCCCGGTATGCCGTTCGCGGAGGAAGCGCTCAAGACCGAGCGCACTCCGACCTACGACTACGACACGGCCCCGGAGCGGGCTGGCCTAGAGGTCGCTCGTCGACTCAACGTCGAGGTCGGTACCGAGGTCATGCGCACCACGTACCTCTCGTACGCCAACGGGGAGCCGATCCAGCGCGTCACGTCCTACGAGCCACTGGCTCTCACTCGCGGCACGCCCATCGAGCACCCCGAACAGGGCCCGCTCATGGCCGCCGGGATCGTCGACCGCTTCACGTCGATCGGACTCCGACCGACCAACGTGACCGAGCGCCTACACGCCCGGATGCCGCGACCTTCCGAGGCCGAGCAGCTCCACCTGCGGCCCGGCATCCCGGTGATCGTCGCAGTCCGCACTTGCTACGCCGGCGAACTGCCGATCGAGACGGCCGACCTCCTCTTCGCGGCCAACCAGTTCAAGCTGGAGTACTCGCTGACTGTCGAGCCCGAGGCCACGTAACCCGCCGTACGGACGACGAAGGGCGCGGCACCCACTCTCAGGTGCCGCGCCCTCGTGTCGTTCAGCCTGCCTTTAGCAGTTCAGCAGCTCTGGCCGCTGGTTGAGCAACTGCGCCCGCGGCGTCACGAACTCCTCGTACTCCGCGGTGGCCTCCGGTCGGAACAGCCCGACCTTGCAGCAGTTCTGGAACGCCAGACGAACACCGAAATGCCGCTGCACCGCACCACGCATGGCGTCGCTGCCCACGAGCCGGAACACCTCACCCCAGGCGGCATCGTCGGGCGGGACCTCCAGGTTCTGCACCGAGGGCGCGCCGGTGGCGTCCAGCTCCTTCGCCAGCCGCTCCACCATCCCCCACGCGTACGGCAGCGACTCCCGGACGCAGCCAACGAACTCCTCATCAGACACCGGACCGCGCTGCGCCTTCTCCAGCAGGTCTGACGGAACTGTCAGTGACACTGAGCCTCCCCGTGTTGCTCAAGCGGACCGGGCCGACGCTACGGAGCCAGCGCGCGGGACCGGAACACCCGAACGAGCGGTCTTGGCCACATGCAGTAATTCGCACGTCACGCTCCGACTCCGACGGTCACGCGGCGCGCGTGTTCAGACTTTCCCTACTTGTTCAAGGCGGCGCCTCCGGCGCCGCGCGGCACTGTGCCCGATGCAGCTGCAAGCGCTCGCGCGGGGCGTGCGGCCTCCGGCCGGTCCCCGCGCGGCGCGCGGCTGCGCGCCCCAGACGCCGTCGCTAACAGTAACAGGAGGGCGCCGCAGAGCGATGTACGGGCGACCTCGACGAAGGGTGCCAGCAGGGTGTCGTCGCATTCCGACGGGCAAGACCGCTTTTATCGCAGATATGGCGGCGCGATCGTCGCCGCCGTTGTTATTGGCCTCATCTCCGGTCTTGCAATATTTGCCAGTCCACAGTATGGCGACAGCATCGGCTTGCGCGTCGCCAACGGTATCGGCGCAGGACTGTTCTTCGGCGGCGCAGCATTCGTAATAGGCTACGCCATTACAAAGCTCGTGAGTCGCCGACGTGGTAGCGACCCTGCCGGGACTAGAAGCTCCGAGCAGCCAGACTTTGGCTCGAGGTCCGGAGAGCGGGCGGCTGCCCCTACGTCCGCTTTTGGCGATCGGGCGTTCCTCCTGCACCTCGATCAGCTGGATCGACTTGTGCGGGATGCCGCAAATAGCCACTGGCCGCACGGCAACTACGTAGCCGCTGTGGAAAGCGCGGCCCGAGCGGTAAATGCCGCATTGCAGACGCGAACGGGCTTGCACCGTCTGAGCGAGAGTGATCTCGTCAACCATGCATTCAGTGAAAAGGCGCCTCAGTCTGGAGACGCTCGTCTGCGCTTCCCGGGTGATCGAAATTCAAGGACCTGGATGAGCCGTACTACCGGTGCGAAGGCATTAGGGGTGGCCTGCTTCTCGGGTGTAAGGAACATTGCAGCGCATCAATATCGGCCTGAGTGGAGTCGTGAGGACTCGTTCGAATACCTCGTAATGTTCAGCGTCTTCATGCGCTGGGTGCGTGAATGTGAGGTCGAGCGGTAGCAGGCGTGACCCGGGCCAAAGCGGGGCCTCGCCGGCCGGGCAGGTCTCCGGGATGGCCGACCGAGCGGGCACCCGGGCGAGGTAGGGGGCGGGGTGCGGCATCAGCGCCCGTATGAGACCAGGCAGGTCGATCAGCGGGACGTCGACCGCAAGTAGCTGGATCCGGAACAGCACTGCGGAGAGCTAGAGCGTGTCCCTTGGATCATGGGACGGGGTCGCGGAGCCAGATCCTGATCGAGGCGACGTCGATGGTTCCGCGGAACATGTAGTCGCGCTTGTCGTAGCGGGTGGCGACCGCGCGGTGGCCCTT